>NZ_JAWOCL010000098.1:0-8398 GCF_046483825.1 Sodalinema sp. | reverse complement strand
GAGCCTCCCCAAGAGCATGACTTGGCTCCAGCCAAGTCACGAGGGACGAGGGAGGGGGGAGGGAGCCAAGTCACGAGGGAGGGGGGCCAAGTCACGAGGGAAGGGGGAAGGAGGAAAGATGGGTCAAGATTGAGAGACCGAGTGTCTTCAAGACACCCGGTCTCTGATGTTTGAGCCATCCGACCCTAGAGGTTCAGGGCCGCTTGAATCGCCTGGTTGTGGATGTGGAGAGACTTCGCCAGTAAATCTTGGGCCGCTCTCAGGTTGAGAGGCTGAGTACGTTGGTGGTTAATAGCCGCTATCCCCAGGTAATAGCCATCTAACGCCATCTGCCAATCCCCCTGCTCAAATCCCAAATCCCCCAACGCTAGGGCTATGTTGAGACAGTCCCCAGGGACCTGTTGGGGACGAAATATCTCTAGGGCGATTTGGTAACAGATGGCCGCCCAGGCTCGATGCTGGGAGGGGGACTCCCCTAATTGGGCTTGGCGTTGGTAGGCGTTGCCCAAATGATAGAGGGTTTGGCCATAGTCGTCCTGTGGCCAGGGTGGATTATCCTTCGACCCCTCAATAACCTCTATCAGTTGCCCGTTCAGCCATTGGGGTTGGGCGGCCAACTGCTGCCACAGGGCCTCGTCGCCTCCATCTTGATAGGTGCGAATGAAGTGGTTGAGAATGTTCCAGGCTTCTGGATTGTTCACGGAAAGGTCAAGGGGTTTGACGGTTTGGAGTTGGGGACGTGGGTTACATTGCATCATGGGAATGGGGAGTAGGGAACAGGGAACAGGGAACAGGGAACAGGGAACAGGGAATAGGGAATAGGGGGGAAGAAGGCAATAGGCAGTAGGCAGTAGGCAGTAGGGAGGTTCTCCCCTTCTGGGAGGGGTTAGGGGTGGGTTCTTCCTCAGAATGGGTCGCCTTCTTCCACCTGTTGATTCCTTCGTGGGTTTGCTGAATTAACCCGGACAGGAGTGTGGGTCGCGTCTAGTTTATTAACGCTGGGGAGACGGTATTTTAGGCACAAGGGCTGGGATGCCTGGAAATTGGCGGTTTCGGTCTGGGCTGGGTTGGGGTTACGGGGAGGTTTCCAACAGCCGGGAGGGGGTCAGGAGTAGGATGACTGCTACCAGGAAGGGAGGTAACGCCGTTAAGGCTAAGACGGGTCCGTAACTGCCGAAATGGTCTAACCCTAGGGCGAAGGAGACGGGTCCGGTGGCGGTGCCGATGACGGCGAGGGTGGTGGCAAAGCCGGTGATACTGCCGAGGTGAGAGCGTCCAAAGTAGTAGGCATAAACTCCCGCCTTTAAGACTCCGTTCATGCCCTCCATTAAGCCCAATAGCCCGCCGTAGAGTAGCATTCCTTCGGCGGTGGTGACGCGCACGGCGAGGAATAAGGCACTACAGAGTAGCAGCAACATGGTGGCCATGAGAAATCGCGGCGAGATGCGGTCGAGTAATAGGCCGGCGACTAGGTTCGACAGGGCCGTAATCACTCCGAAGGGAACAAACACCATGGCCGCCACGGACCGCTCAATCCCTGAACTGGCCATAATCGAGTAGTGGTGGAAGATTAAGCCGGTTCCCAACATGGCGATGCAGATACTCCCGGCGGTGAAAATCCAAAAGGTGAAGGTCCGACGGGCGGCGGGGAGGGTATAGTTGACTTCGCTGAGGGGCGTTGTTTGGGAGGCTTTGAGAGGGCCGTCGGGTTGTAGGCCGTAGCGTTCGGGTTGGTCGCGGTAGAGGAGCGCTCCTAGGGGTAGGATGGTGAGGGCGACGATTCCTCCTAAGCTGGCGTAGGCCAGTCGCCAGCCGAGTTGATTGATGAGGCGTTCGATGATGAGGGGAAATACGCCAATTCCGAGGGCAAAGCCAATTCCTGAGAGGCTGAGGGCGAAGCCTCGGCGACGGACGAACCACAGGTTGATGACGTTGAGGCTAACGAGGGCTAAGGCCCCTTGTCCTAAACTGCGGATGGCGATGAAGCCGAAGGCTAACATGATGATGTTGCCCACTAGCCCCATGTAAACGCAGGCTAGGGCGAAGAGACTGGCGATGATGATGACGGCTTTGCGGGGGCCGGAACGGTCGATGAAGCGTCCGACTCCGGGCAGAAAAAAGGAACCGCTGACGGTTCCGAGGAGGTAAAGGAAGGAGACGAGCGATCGCGATAGGTCGAGATCGAGGATAATTTTGTCGAGAAATACGGATACGCCGACGGTTTGACCGGGAATGGTCATCAGCATCCCCAAACTTCCGGCGAGGAGAATTAGCCAACCGTAGTAGATGGGGGAGGCGGCGATGAGGCGACTGTGTTGGACAGTCGGTTCAACGGGTGGGTTGGAGGGGTTCTCGGACAAGGGACTCTGATAATTCTATGCGGCAACCATCAGGTTTGATAGTACCGTGAATTGGCGGGAGGCTTCTCGTTGGATTTTTCCCCGTTCGACTGCGGACTGGAGACGTTGTAATGCGTCTATGTCTGTGGGGCCATAGGCGCGGTGGGTTAGGACTTGGTAGATGAGTCCTTCTGACGCGACGCTTAAGCACCCTGTTTCAAATGCGGATTCAACTAATGTAGATATCATGTGTGTTGACCCTGATTACACCCTTAATGGCTCTAGTATGCCACTTTAAAACAGTGGCACAGTTGATGTTTGTCTGGGTTGGCTGTGATGGGGATCACTGACAGGGGGGTTTTGAGTGGCGGGTGGGGCCGGATGGGGCGAGAAAGTGGGCGAGAAAGTGGGCGAGAAACCGGGTTTCTTGGAGAAACTCGGTTTCTGAGTGGTGGGGTGGGGCGAGAAAGTGGGCGAGAAACCGGGTTTCTTGGAGAAACTCGGTTTCTTGGTGGCGGGTGGGGTGGGTTAGGGATGGGGCGAGAAACCGGGTTTTTTGGAAAAACTCGGTTTCTGAGTGATGGTGGGGTGGGGGGGTTAGCCGTTTTTGACGATCGCCCCGAAGTCGGCTAAGACACGGGCGTGGTTGCGTAATAACCCTAGGAGGTTGAGACGGTTGGCTTTCACGGCTTCATCCTCGGCCATCACTAACACACTATTCTCTCCGTCAAAGAACTCCCGCACGGTGGGCGCAATCTCCACTAACCCCTCAATTAGTTGGCTATAATTTCGCTCCTGTTGGGCGGCTTCGGTGCGCGGTAATAGCCCCAGTAAGGCATCATAAAATCCCTGTTCGGCGGGGGATTCAAATAACTCGGGCTTTACGACATCTTTGGGGTTCAATTCTTGGGTGGATAAGTCCCCTTTTTTGGCTAAGCGGGCGGAACGATTGACGATTTCATAAATCACATCTAGGGTTCCGTCTTGACGGATTTGTTGTAGAAATTCGGCGCGATCGCGGGTATCTAAAACATCCGCTAAGGCCCGTTCTGCATAATCCGCGTCATCTTCTCCTAATACTCCATTGACGAGGTCATAATCAATGCCTCGATCATCTTGTAATAGGGTTTGTAACCGTTGCAGGAAGAAGGTTTGCAGTTGTGTTAGTAACTCCGGCGAGGCTTCGGGATGGGCGGTTTTGAAGGTTTCAACGCCTTGCTGCAAGAATTGATTGAGATTCAACTCTAAATCCGCCGCCCAGATGATATTTACCACTGCATTGGCGGCGCGACGGAGGGCGAAGGGATCCGAGGATCCACTGGGTAATAAGCCTAAGCCAAAAATACTGACTAGGGTATCGAGGCGATCGCTCAATCCGACAAGTTGCCCGGTTAAGGTCTGGGGTAAACTATCCTCCGCCCCCCGAGGTAAGTAATGCTCAAAAATTGCTCGACAAACGGCTTCATCTTCCCCACTGACGCGGGCGTATTTCTCACCCATGACCCCTTGTAGTTCCGGGAACTCATAGACCATTTGACTGACTAAGTCGGCTTTGCAGAGATAGCAAGCCCGCTCAATCTTAGCCTGTTCTGACTCACTTAAGTTTAGGGCTTGACTGAGTTGATTGGCGACAGCGGTGAAGCGATCTACTTTATCTTTGACGGTTCCTAAATCTTCTTGGAAGGTGATACTTTCCAACTGAGGAACGAGGGTTTCTAGGGGCTGCTCACAATCGGCTTTATAGAAAAACTCTCCATCAGCCAGTCGCGCCCGAATGACCCGTTCATTTCCGGCGGCGATGAGGTCAGATTTTGCCGGGTCGCCGTTAGAAATGGTGATAAAATACGGTAGAAGTTCCTGAGGGTTTTCGGCGTTGAGAACGGGGAAGTAGCGTTGGTGAGAGACCATGACTGTGGTGATGACTTCCGGGGGCAAAATTAGGAAGTCGTCGTCAAATTTGCCCAGGACGGCGGTGGGATATTCCACCAATTGCACCACTTCGGCGAGTAGGTCTTCGGGGATATCAGCGGTTCCCCCCACTTGGGCGGCGCAGCGATGAATCCCCTCGACGATGGTTTCGCGACGGCGTTGGGGGTTCACTTCGATCGCCGCTTGACGCAAGTTCTCTAGGTAGTCGCTGGCGTTGTTAATGGAGACGGGATCGGGATGGAGAACGCGGTGGCCGGCGGAGTGGCGATCGCTCGTGACAACATCGGAACCACTGGTAATGGTTAGGGGCAAAACTGTATCATCAAGTAAGGCCACCAGCCAACGAATGGGACGGGGAAACCGCACGTCGCCGTCGCCCCAACGCATAAACCGTTTTCCTTCGAGTTTGAAGATCCATTGGGGGATCAGTTCCGTGAGAATGTCGGCTGTGGGCCGGCCAGGAATCTGTTTGCGGACAAAGACAAATTCTCCTTTCTCTGTATCCCGGATTTCTAAGTCCTCTAGGGATACCTCTTGTTTGCGGGCGAATCCCTCGGCGGCTTTGGTGGGTTGTCCATCCTTGTAGGCGGCGCGGACTGGAGGCCCCTTGATGTCTTCGCTGCGATCGGGTTGTTGACCCGGGAGGTTATGCAGCAAAACCGCGAGACGGCGCGGGGTTCCGTAGATCTCCACCGCCGCCGGTTCGATGAAGGCCTCGGTGAGGGAGGGGGGGATGCGATCGCGCCATTGGGCGATCGCCCCTTCGACAAAACTGGCGGGGAGTTCTTCGGTACCGACTTCGAGGAGAAAGGTAGGCATTGTCAGTGAAGTGTTAATCGTTAATTGTTAAGAGTTCGCCGTGGACAAGTTTACCCTGATGAGGGGGATGTCTTCTAGGGATAGGCTTAAACGTCTGTTTCAAATTGACAAATTTCGGGTTCAACGGGACAGGTGGACGGGTTCACGGGGTTATCCACTAAAATCACCCTCACCAGCGTCGTCATGTTGGCTAAGGGAGAAATGTCTAAAATGTCATTGTCTTCAAAGTCGGCCCAGTTCAGGCTGGTGAGTTGGGGAAGCGTCCCAATATCTCGGATTTTGTTATCACGAATATACAATTCTGTCAAGGCATTTAGACTCGATAATGGCTCGATATTGATAATCTGATTGCCACTTAAATACAATTCATTTAAACCCGTCATCTGTTGCAAGCCATTTAGGTCAGCAATGGCATTATTGTCGAGATGTAATTCATACATTTGGTTGAGGGGAAGCAGGGGTGAAATATCCTCGATTTGGTTATTATTCAGAGACAGGGTTTGTAATTCAACCAGAGAACTGAGGGCGGAAATATCCTCAATTTCGTTATCGTTGAGAAACAAAAATTGTAATTCAACCAAAGAATTGAGAGCAGAAATATCCTCAATTTCGTTGTCATTGAGAAACAAAACTTGCAAATTTACCAAAGAATTGAGGGCAGAAATATCCTCAATTTGATTGCGATCAAGATTAAGTTTACGCAAGTTCACCAGCGAGGCGAGGGGTGAGAGATCTTCAACCTCGTTGAGACTCAGTAAAACCTCTTCTAATTGCGTCAGATGACGTAGGGGAGAAATATCGGTAATCTCGTTGACACTCAAATCAAGACGAGTTAGATGAGTTAGAGAGGCCAGAGGCCGTAAATCGCTGAGAGATTGGGCGCTAAGATTGAGATCATCAATTTGATTGAGGTTCTGTTGCGCCTCCAGACAATTCTGGCTGTCAGCGTGACGTAACATGGCCTCAATGGTACGCTGACTCGATTCTGGCAGGCGATCGCGTTCGAGACACCAATCCCCAAACTCCCGCAACGGTTGTTCCTCTTGGCTGATAGATGAAGGGGTTTTCTTGCGTTGCCAAAGTTGCCAATCTCTCGATTGGGGTGAGGATTGGGGCGAGGATTGGGCCGAAACATCTACGGCCAGATATCCCCAACTGAGGAAGAGTGATGTGGCGAGGGCAACGGCACGTTTAACAGGTTTAAAGGGTTGAGTCAATGGATTAAAACGGGTCACAAGTCCCAAGGTTTAATGGCTAATTTTGCTGAATCAATCATATTGAATAGCGGCAGATCCCTTGCGAGTTGTTAATGTTTTAGGGCATCAACAACTTGATGGAGGGCGACGGAATGAGAGGCTTTAAACAAGACGCGATCGCCCCCTTTTAAAAACGTCCGTAATCGTTGGGTTAACGCTTCATGAGCGTCAGGAGTTTCGATATTTTCAATATCAACAAAGGATAGCCCATGAGCGCCATCGGCCATCGCTTCAGCTTCAGGAAGTTCCGCCAAGATAAACAAGGCATCCAGATTAAGCTGTTTCACCCGTTCCCCCACCTGTCGGTGAAAGTCGAGAGATTGTTCCCCCAACTCCTTCATGGTTCCTAACACAGCAATCCGTCGTTGTCCGGGAACCTCAGCCAATAACTCCAAGGCGGCTAACATGGATTCAAGTCCAGCATTATAGCTTTCATCTAATAACTCTAAATCTCCCGCTAGGAGATGTTTCTGGGCGCGTCCATTGGGAATATTAACCGCTAATCCGTGGTTGAGGCGATTGGTATTGAGGTTGAGGAGGCGGGCCACGGCGATCGCCGCCAGATAATTGAGGGCGTTATGTCGGCCCGGAAGGGGTAGCGGATAGCGTAGGCCGTCGATTTCCACGGTATGAGAGTCGATGAGGGTTCCTCGCAAATCTCCCGCCGTCAAACCAAAGGTGAAGGTTTTCCCGGCCCACACCCCCGCCGCCGTCTCCATCAATAACGCATCATCGGCATTGAGAACCGCACAGCCGGTTTGAGGCATTTCCGCCAAGAGTTCACATTTGGCCTGGGCGATCGCCTCTCGCGATCCCAGCAAACCAATATGGGCCGTTCCCACATTGGTAATTACCCCAATATCCGGGCGGGCGATATGCGTCAGTTCGGCAATTTGCCCCTTTCCCCGCATGGCCATCTCCACCACCGCATAGGTGTGATTCTCATTCAGTTGTAGTAGAGTTTTGGGAACGCCAATTTCGTTATTAAAATTATCTTGCGTTTTCAAGACATTGCCATGAATCCCTAAGATTGCTGCAATCAGTTCCTTGGTAGTGGTTTTGCCCACCGAACCCGTCACCCCAACCACCGGAATCGCATGAGTATCCCGCCACCAGCGGCCTAAACGTTGATAGGCGGCCAGAGTATCGGGAACCACCAGTTGCGGTAACGTCTCATCATCGAGGGGATGGTGAACCAAGACGGCGATCGCCCCCCGTTCCCGGGCCTGATAGACAAAATCATGGCCGTCAAACTGATCTCCCGATAGGGCAACAAACAAATTTCCGGGGCCAACCGTGCGCGTATCCGTAGAAATTCCCGTACAGGCGCGGTTGAGAGACTGTTCCGAACAACCCTTGGGGGTTGCAGAAAGGACATGGGCAAGATGCTGAAGGAAAACGCGCATGGTGGTAGCAATCTGGAGTTGAGACGGTTAGAAACGATGGTAGGACTTGGGAGTTAAGACCTTGCGTTGTAATTGGCGTAGCAGGAACCAACCGATCATACAACCGATAAAGTAGTGCAGGAAATCCCAGGGGTCGAAGTGACTGCCGATGAGAAGTCGCCCCACAACGGTTTGGCGGATCCTGTCCAGGATTGGATGTTGATACAGTTGCGAGACTTCAATCAAACTGGTGAGGATAAAGATGAGTCCGGCGATCGCCCCCGCCGCCAATTCTGGGATAATATACGCCACCAGAAACATCCAAAAGAGTTCATAGAAAATCGTCCCAGCAGAATTTTGCAGCCAGGCCGCCAACGGGACTGTATCAACCCGACTGGCAATTCCCAGGGCAATCGAGATAACCATGGCGATCGCCAAATAGCGACGATACCGACGAATACGCTGTTGGCGTGCGGTGCGGAATTTCATCGCAGTTCCAACCCAAGAGAGGACAAGTCTGATTGACCCGTTGAGGCGATGATAGCATTCCCACTTCCCCACGTCTCACGGACCCAAACCCCAACCCGATTTCTCCCCTATTGCTTGGCCTCTTGCCTCTTGCCTCTTGCCTCTTGCCTCTTGCCTCTTGCCTCTTGCCTCTTGCCTCTTG
>NZ_JAWOCL010000049.1:0-6802 GCF_046483825.1 Sodalinema sp. | reverse complement strand
CCTTGCCTCTTGCCTCTTGCCTCTTGCCTCTTGCCTCTTGCCTCTTGCCTCTTGCCTCTTGCCTCTTGCCTCTTGCCTCTTGCCTCTTGCCTCTTGCCTTCTTCCCCCTGTTCCCTGTTCCCTATTCCCTATTCCCCTTCTCACCCCAACCCCTGACACAACAATTCACGATGTAAATTTGCCCGATCAATGGTGGCTTGAATACGAGTTTTTGACAACGGTTCCCCATTAGCATAATACTCAATCCACGCCTGACTAATCTCCGTAGACTCCTCAGGCAAATCCTCAAGTTCCCAACCCGGAAGATCGAACTCCCGTAAGAATTGCGTCACCTTGGGATCATAACTGAGTCCCCAACAGCGACAGCCCTCAGCCGCTGCCGCAATCAGTCCATGGAGGCGCATGGAAATCGCCATCTCAACCCCGCGAAATAGCCCCTTCAAGGCACGAGGATCGTCAGATTGCCAAAGATAACGGTTTTCGGGTAATCGGGCGTAAATCGTCCGTGCCAGGTCCAGGTCTTGACTCGGCTGGAAGGGAACCAAGAAGATCGAGGCTTGAGTGGCCGTCTGAAAGGCAGCGATCGCCGTGATCAGGCGTTCGAGGCGGGCCGGCGTGAACTGAGGATGAGGGCGTACAATCACCGCCACACGGGGCGCTGGTAGATCCCAAAGTCCCTGAGGCGATCGCGACTCCAAGGCCCAAACCGGATCGGGGGCTAGAGTGAAGGGAATCCCCCAATCATTGAGACAAGCCGCCGAATTGCGATCGCGCACCGTCACCACATCACAGCCAGCGAGACAGCGACGAGTCAGGGACTGAGTCCACGGTCGAGACAGGGGACCGATACCCTGGGCTAAGGCGATCGTCCGTCGGCCCAACTGTTGAGCCAACCCCATCAGTCCCCCATAATAGAAGGGATTAAGGGCGCTACTACTATCCTGCATTAAACTGCCGCCGCCCCAAATAAAACTCTGAGCCGATCGCAGCGCCGTTAAAATCTCAAAGGTCGCCTTGCGGGGAATCGCCTCAACTCCATAGCGATCGCGGGTAAACTGAGGATTCCCCGACAACACCACCGGAGTCACCGACGTCGGTAACATCTCCAATAGGGCCGCCAACAGGGCTTCATCCCCCATATTTCCCATACCATAGTAGCCACAGAGAACGGCTCGTTCGCTTGCCATGTTTTTACTCGTAGAGACGGGTTAACCCTCCAGGATGCGTCAGGGTCAACGCCTTGCCTCCCTTAGCCTACAACAAACACTGTCAACGGCGGGGGAGACCGACCCGAGTCCAAAATCCCCCAGGGACTTTCCCCAAAACAGCGGTCCTAAAACAGAAGTATGAAAACAGTTGTGACAGCAGCTTGGAGGCGGCTTAACTTTGTTTTAAACTAAGCAAGATTTAACTTGCTCTCAACTTGCCCTATGCACGCCCTTTCTCTTCCCACTTGGATGGTTCATGTCTCTAGCGTCATCGAATGGATTGCCGCCATTTGGCTAGTCTGGCGCTATGGTGAACGTCTCAAGAATCCCGCTTGGAAAGGGTTGGCCGTGGCCATGCTGCCGGCCCTCGTTGGGGCAATGTGCGCCTGTACCTGGCACTTTTTTGACAACGCCCAACGGTTAGAATGGCTGGTAACTCTTCAAGCCTCTATGACAGTGCTGGGTAACTGCACCGTGTGTTTAGCCGCCGCTTGGATTTGGCGACGATGGCATAATCCTCTGAATCAAGATACCCTAAACACGACTGACGGGGTGGAGAAGTCTTGAAAGTTATGTTCAGTCGCGTCAAGAATTAGCGGTTAAGATTTGAGTCAGTCTGTGAGCGGGAGGTAGATGATGGAACAGTGGGACTTTCTAATTCAACGAGAGGGCGATCGCGTTTGGCTTCCTCTCGGGGAGGGGCAAACCCGCCTCACCCCAGGACGCTATCGAGTCGTGGCGCGTACCTCAGTCACAGATGCGGTGACCGAGGTCTGTGTCCGTTATGAACCCCAGTCTGAAGCCGGGGGGACAGGACAGTTTTATCGCACCACCCGTCAAACCGATGAAGATGGCACGATTTTAGTCCTCCCGGCCACGGATTTGAGTGCTGGCCTGTGGTCACTCTCCTGTTCAATGGCGGCCCTGAGACGCGATCGCCCCGATGATCCCCCTCAAGGACAGGTTCGGCTGTGGGTTGAGGCCCCGGCGGTGGATCTCCCCGACTCTCCCCCAGCCGCGTCCCCGGTGACGGAACCGCCTCAGCCTCCCGTCGGCCCAATCGCCAAGGACACCGCCCCGACTGAGGAACCCCAGATTGGCGATCGCCAAGACCTGGATTTACGGTTACAACTCGCTCAAGACAACTATCGTCTCCCGGACCGAGAACCGTTAGTCTTATCGGGACGAGTCGACTGTCTCTCGGGTAACTCTGGGACGTTATCGGGGTTGCACCTGCGGATTCGCTTACGAGAACCCCAAAGTTTGCACGTGGTCGCCGCGCTACAACGGCTGTTACCCCGTCAAGCGGCCCCGCTTGAGTTTTCCTATCCGGTGACGATTCCTGAGTCTTGTCAAAGCCGTCTCATTTTGGGAGAGGTGGTTCTCTGTGATGCGGTTCCGACCGTGTTGGCGAAACAGTCTTTTGTGGTGACAGCGGGTTTAGAGACACTTTTGAATGAGTTGGCCGATGGCCAGATCGATCGCTCCCTAATTGAGCGATCGCAGCCCCAGTCTCGTCCCATGTCTCGTCCCAATGATCGTCCCCTCAACCCCCAAAGTTCCGACAGCCTCCCGGCGGCCCATGACAACAATCCCAATCTGCAACAGGCTCTTCCGCCTCGTCTGAATCTGGGGTCATCCTCCGGGAAGAAACCTCTGGATCTGCCCAGTTTTGGGAAACCCTTACCGCAACCCCTAGAGAATCCCTTTGGCGAGTTGCAACAGCCGAGTTCCTCCTCGAGTCCTTCCCCGAGTTTCCCGGACCTTCCTGAGCAAACGCCCCTGAGTCCCGCTCCCGTTGTCCCTGAAGCGTCCCCGGATGCGGCTGATGAGACGAATGAGGTCTCTGAAGTGAGGTCTAGCCCCACTTCAGAGACCTCAGAGGAGGAGAGGGATTTGGCCTCACCGCCCGAGTCGGCGATCGCCCCCAGTCTCGATGGAGGATTAGCCCCGAGTCGCTTCAGTTCTCGGCTCAACGATATCGCCCACAACGACGACCTCTCGGACTGGCTCAACGCGCGGGCGCAACAGGCCAATGACAGCAATCCCTTCAGTCTCGGCGATGATTTTGAGTCAGTCCTGGAGGAAGCCTCAGAGGTGGTGGTTGATGAGGATCCCGGAGAACCGCCGCCCTCGGTGGCGAAATTGGCCGCGACGCCGCCTCCAGAGCAGCCGGTTCCCACGCCCGAGTTGATTGTTCCCACCCATACCCTGGCCGTGGGTCGTCCGGCCTTGATTCGGGTGCGACTGAAGCAGACGCCGCAGCGAGTCTATGTGAAACTCTGGATTCACGATCGCCAAAATCAGCTTCTTCTCGATGGTCCCCGCTGGCTGACAGACTTCTTTCCCGTCGATGATGATCTCGTCGAATCCATGATTCGTTTAACCATCCCTCAAGGGGGTGTGGAATTGCAATTTGAGGCGATCGCCGTGGATATGGATTACGAGCGAGAGAGTTATAAGGTGGCGATCGCCCGTCGCGTCTCTCCCCCTGGACTCCCCAGTCTACCCCTCAGCAGCAAACCCGATCCCTAGCATCACGACGGGCCGCCATAAACGGGCCGCCACAAAGAAGCCAACACAAAAAAGACCCCCTTATCACAAGAGGGTCTTTTTGTCAAGACTTGCTTGGCTTGAATCAGTCAGCCTGAAGTTGAATCAAGCCTCGCTTACATAGCTGAGCCGACGCCGACATAGGCCCCGTAGAAAAACAGTCCTACCACAGCTAAAATACCCATTCCAGCGACGGTAGCCACGATCCAAAGGGGGATTCTTGCATCTCCAGACATAATTTAAGTCTCCTGTTTAACGTAATCTGATGTAATGGATGAAACCACTAGAGGCGAGGGTGGGATCTAGTTAAAGAAGTAACTCGAAAACAGCACACCCAGCACGAAAATTAGTAGCAACCCTAAGTACAGTGATGTACGGTTGAGTTCAACCGGCTGGCGGTTCGGGTTCTTTTGACGAGTTGGCATGGTTAGATCCTAAGGTTGAATAAACTGCATCGCGGCGATCGCACCGAGAAAGAACACTGAAGGAACTGCCAAAGTATGAACAGCAATCCAGCGAATTGTAAAAATGGGATAGGTAACGGGTTCAGACGGGGAACGATTTGTCATGGTTAAAAACCTCTCGTTAAAAAACTCAGAAACTCAGTTATTTGATAAACTGTTCAATTTGCTGACGACCTTCAAAGCGATCCGAGACGATCGGCAATTCCAGACGTTGTTTCGTGTAGTACTCATCCGGGCGAGGCGTTCCGAACGCATCATAGGCCAAACCCGTACTCACAAAAAACCAACCTGCAATAAACAGCATCGGGATGGTGACCGCATGAATCAGCCAATAGCGGACGCTGGTAATAATATCTGAAAACGGACGTTCTCCAGTTGTACCTGCCATGTTTGTTAAAATCCTCCTCTCGACAGTGTTAAAATCTACGGTCTATCATACAAAAACAACGAGACACCTACAAGCAACCGCACCCCACAATCATGAGAACAGTTGCCCGTCGGGATCAGGTTAGGTCTTGGCTGGGGTCATAGCGAAGCAACGTTCCTCGTTGTCCCAGAACGAATCCGAGATCCGGTTGAATAAACTTCACCCGGTTGAAATTCGAGGGAACCTTTTCCACCTGACGATCTTTGAGCCAGGTTTCACCCCCATCGTTACTATAGAGCAAATTGGCACTTCCACCGACGAGCCAAACATCATTGGGGGTTTGATAAGCCAAATCCAATAGTCCCCAACTGGTGGACAATTCAGGATACTGAGGCTCCTCCCAAGCTTCGGAATCTTGAGCATCCCCGAACTGAAGCATTCCACCGCGACCTAACACCCAAAGATTTCCGTCGGGGGTGAAACCCATATTTTGCAATCGTCTAGCACTGTGACGATTAAACGGTTGCCAGGTTTGGTTTTCATCATCCCAGACCGAATAGAAGTTACCTCGCGACGACACCGCCACATAACTTCCATCCGCCGAACGGGAAATATTGCGAAAGACTCCCAAGGCTTCTTCCACCAATCCCTTCCAATTTTGCGCATCATTGGTGGTGCGATAAATCGCGCCAACATTGGTCGTCATCTCCGCCGAATGGGGACCCGTGGCCACAATGGTACGGGGACTTCCGGGCAGCTTATCACTTAAGGGAACTCGTTCCCAGCGATCGCCCCCATCGGTCGTATGGAGTAGAATAGCCGGTTCCCCGACAATCCACCCCTCATGGCCATAAAAACTAACCGAATCAAAGGTGACCGACTCGCTACCCAAATCCAGAGAACGAGCCGTCCAAGTCTTCCCCTGATCCGTCGTTTCAAACAGGCTTCCTTTGTTCCCCACCAGCCAACCTCGGGACAAATCATCCGTAAAGGCCACATCAGCAAATGTCGCTTCCGTTGGCAGAGATTCCACCACCCACGGGTTGACCTCTAAAGAGGGGGTGTACTTACAGCCTGCCAGCAAAAAGACCACCGCGATCACCATCGCGATTGATTTCAAACGGTGCAGCATAGCATTCATCGTCGTCGCAGTTCTTTCAATAATCACAAGTACTCATGCGCAATGACTCACAGGCAATTTACCCTAGGCTTAACCGAGGCCGTAGAGACTCAACATAAACAGAACCCCTAACCCTAAGCCACCAAAAATCAATAAGGTCTTTTGCGTGGGTGTCAGCGTATTGACCCCCAAACCATAGGAAAAGTTCTCCTTAAAACCTGATGCTGTGCCTTTGGGACCAACATTGGCAAAGGATTGTTTACGCGCACCACAGACGGGACACCGCCAGCGATCGGGAACCTCCGCAAACGGCGTTCCGGCCGGCACACTACCGTTATCATCGCCGAGGTCCGGCTCATAGACGTAACCGCAAGCCAGACATTCATAGCGATCGCGCTCTGGAGGAGACGCTTGTTGCTCGGTTTGCTCGCTTTGCGGTTCCTGTTCAGGTTGCAGCTCGTTGGACTCTTGAGTATCCATGACTTCGCACTTGCAAGGGGTTCTATCAGCTAACGTGAATCAGCCAAGTCTTAAAAATCTGTTAATTATTATGACATACATTAAGTCCATCGCCGAATTCCCCCGAGACGTATTTTCTGGTAAATCCCCCAAAATGCCTAGAGCGTGGGGCATAGAGCCTAATCCGTCTGCCTCAACCCATTCAGTCCTTCCTGTCCAATTGCCCCCAACTTTCTCAGAATTGCCCTCAGACTCAGGTTCGAGGCGGCCGTCAGCGCCCCGTCATTCCGACGCGATCGCCCTCGGCCTCGCTCGCAGAGCGGTAACATAAAGGCTAGACAACCCCAGACTGGCCAGCTAATATCGACTTTTTTAAACAACCCAACCCATCTATGACCTACTGCTTAGGGATTATCAACCGCGACGGACTTATTTTTGGCGCCGACTCTCGCACCAACGCCGGAGTCGATTATATTTCTACCTATCAGAAACTCTTTGACTTTTGCGTTCCGGGCGATCGCACCATCGTCCTCTGTACCAGCGGCAGTCTCTCAGTCACCCAAGCCGTGATGAACCATCTGCGACAAGACATCAAACAAAACAAAGCCCGTAACCTCTACACCCTGTCCAA
>NZ_JAWOCL010000298.1:0-2916 GCF_046483825.1 Sodalinema sp. | reverse complement strand
CCGCCGATATCGCGATTCTCAAACTCGATCGCACCCCAGAGAACATAACCCCAGTCACCGTCGGGGAGGGGACCTGGGGACATCAGTTCCGCATTTTAGGTTTCCCACGGGAACGCCGGTTGGGAAACCTAAAATGCGGAACTGATGTCCCCAGGCCCCCTCCCCCACGGTGACTGGGGTTATGGTCTCTGGGGTGCGATCGAGTTTGAGAATCGCGATATCGGCGGGGTTTGCGAGTGAGGGGGCGTCGATGGCTACTTTGTAGGGTAACCATGCCACCACTTGGCCGGTAACCCGTTCTCCTTGAGCCGCCAGGAGGAATTCTAACTCGATAGGCTGCTGTGGTGAGTCTTGGCTGTCGGCCGGTAGGCTTAGAGCCGCTGTAACGACGTGAGCGCAGGTGATGAGATATCCTGGTGCGATCGCGAATCCCGCCCCGACGACGGTTCCATTGCTGTGGAAGATTCGGGCGAGCGATCGCTTAAAGGTTTCAAACCCCTGAGACTGGGGGGTTAACGCTTCCATTTCAACGTCACCTCAAAATTTGCTTCGGCACCAATCTGAGTCACGACGGCACTCAGTTGGCCTTGAATTTTAACACCAAACTTAACTTCAACTTCGTTGGCTGGGGTGGTTAGCCCGCTAAATTTTTTCTCGATCGCCGCTGCCAGGGGTAAAATATCATCGATGGTATCTTCAAATGTCTTCTTCGCTTTGACGACAACTCCTCCAGTCCCGGCGATCGGATCTGTGGCTTGCTCACCCGTCACGTCTTCGACTTCAATGAGAATGGTGCGATCGCCCTCGACTTGAAATTCAACTAATTGGGTCATGACTGCTTCTCCTGTTGGTTTTGTTTTGGTGTAAACTCGCCCATAGTATAACCTCGATTGGGGGGGCTTTTAATGGTTTGGTTGAAATTTGGTGTGTTTAAGAGGAGACTATGGTTTGTAATTCGTTTTACGGAACGAGGTTAGGTAATGCTTGGGATGTTTTTTTATGGCTAATTGGGGTGGCTTGATTTAACCTAGATACATCTGGATAAATTTGGGTCGAATACCAGAAACCGGGTGTCTTCAAGACACTCGGTTTCTCTGCCGTTGATTGGGTTTAAAAGGGTCAGGGTTGGGGTGGCATTTCATAGCCAAAACAATTGGGGTCCACATCCGTCAAATTGATATCCGCTAGACCATACTCCGCCCAACGGCGATCGACCATGGCCGCCGTATCTTCATCGGACTCCAGCGGTTCTCCCCAATCGTGATCTGTTTCCGGGGGCATCTTCGTGGTGGCATCAATGCCCATACGTCCCCCCAAACCAATCTTCTCACTGGCGAAATCCAGACTATCAAAGGGGGTATTGGGCAGAATAAACACATCCCGAACCGGATCAACTTTCGAGGTAATCGCCCACACCACCTGGCGAGGATCGCGAATGTTAATCTCCTTGTCCACCACAATCACAAACTTGGTATAGGTGAACTGAGGTAAAGCACTCCAAAACGCTAACGCCGCCCGTCGTGCTTGCCCTGGATAGGCCTTATCAATGGAGATAATCGCCGCCTTGTAACTCAAGGCCTCCATTGGTAGGAAAAAGTCCTTAATTTCTGAGACTTGTTGCCGCAAAATGGGGGTGTAAATGCGGTTGAGGGCGATCGCCATCATCGCTTCTTCCTTGGGCGGACGACCGCTAAAGGTGGTTAGATAAATCGGGTCTTTGCGGTGCGTCATACAGTGGAACCGCACCAGGGGCGAATCTTCTACGCCGCCGTAATAGCCCATATGGTCGCCAAAAGGACCATCGGGGAGTTCTTCACCTGGGGTAATGGTTCCCTCTAAGACAATCTCTGACTGGGCTGGAACCTCCAAATCCACGGTTTTACATTTCGCTAGAGAGACCCCAGACCCCCCATATAGCCCTGCAAAGAGCCATTCTGATAAATCCACCGGAATCGGAGTCGCCGCCGCCAGAATAATCAAGGGATCAACCCCTAGGGCGATCGCCACCTCCAATTTCTTACCCTGTTCCGCCGCCTTCCGTAAATGACGAGCGCCACCCCGCACCGACAACCAATGCACCGTCATTGTATTGTGGGACTGAAGTTGCAGACGATACACTCCCACATTGGGCGTTCCCGTCTCGCAATCCTTGGTAATCACCAGACCCAAGGTGATAATCTTACCTGCATCCCCGGAATAGGGACGAATCATGGGAATACTGTTGAGATCTAACGCATCCCCTTCAATCACCACCTCCTGACAGGGAGGAAAGAAATTACGGCCCGGCTTGGCTTTCACCACATCAAACAGCAATTTGCCAAAATCCACCGCCTGAGAAATCTTCTTCGGGGGTTTCGGCTGTTGCAACATCCCTAACTTTTGCCCCAATTCTTCCAATTCCTGGGGTTTTTCCATATTCATGGCCCAACACACCCGCTGTTCGGTTCCCAACAGGTTGATGGCCACGGGGAATTTCGCCCCTTTAACGTTCTCAAACAGCAAGGCGGGGCCACCTGCTTGTAAAAGGCGATTAGAAATCTCGGCAATTTCTAAATCGGAGTCGACGAGGCTGCTGATGCGTCGTAATTGGCCTCGTTGTTCGAGTTGCTGGATGAATCCCCGTAAATCTCGTGCCATGGTCGATTGTTGCTCAGGCTGGTGTTTCCCTCTATTTTAGGGGTCTGGGCAACGCTGTGCTAGCATCCCAGCTTCAACCGGCATACTAGCCACGGAAGTCAAGCCTCTGCTGAACCAACCCTAACGGATATTAAAGGAGTTAAAAAACCGTCGAGCATCGGGAGAATTAAGGTGTTCTACACTCAGCCCGCCGACCATGAGTTGATAGAGCATTGCGTTATCGGCATCGATAATGAATACATACTGAAAGCGCAGTTGATTGGGGGTTGACACGACCAA
>NZ_JAWOCL010000170.1:0-31803 GCF_046483825.1 Sodalinema sp. | reverse complement strand
ATGGTCTCTCATGGACTGATTGGGGCCAGCTTGTTCTTCCTCGTCGGCTGTACCTATGACCGGACTCATACCCTGATGCTCGATGAAATGGGCGGGGTGGGGCAGAAGATGAAAAAAGTCTTCGCTATGTGGACGGTTTGCGCCCTCGCTTCTCTGGCTCTACCGGGAATGAGTGGCTTTGTGGCTGAACTGATGGTCTTTGTAGGCTTTGCTACCAGTGATGCCTATAGTCTCAGCTTCCGCGTGGTGGTGGTTTGCTTAGCGGCAGTTGGGGTAATTTTGACCCCCATTTATCTGCTGTCGATGCTGCGGGAACTCCTCTATGGCCCCGAGAACAAAGAGCTGGTTGAACATGAGGTATTGGTAGATGCTGAACCTCGTGAGATCTTCGTGATTGGCTCCTTGCTGATTCCGATTATCGGCATTGGCCTCTATCCAAAACTGTTGACTCAGGTCTATGATGCGACGACGGTTCAACTGACGGCACGGTTGCGAGAATCGATACCGTCTTTGGTTGAAGCCAATAAGGTGGCGGCTCAACCGGTCACTCAACCGACGATGGCCATGTCAGTGCAAACGGCTCCCTCGTTGAAGGATTAGCCATTATCATGTTTCGCGTGTATTGTCAATAGTTTTGGCAAATCATGTCATCTTAACCCCAGTTCCTCAGAACTGGGGTTTTTCTCTGGGGCATTTGGCCCAAATGGGCGCAACACCGAAAAAGTGGGGGCGAGGAAGTTTACACCCGAGTGGTCTCGGGCAAAATTCCTCTAAAGACGGATTGATCGATTGCGATGTCGTGGGACAATCGAAGCCAAGACGGGTTTAAGTCTTGATCTGATCTATTGATTGTGGGGAGTGCTGTTTGCTGTGACCGAAATAACCCACCTGACTCAAGAAATTCTCTCAGGGGCTGGCTATGTGGTGGTTCCTGATGTTCTGACGCCGAAGATGGCTGAGGAGATGCGATCGCAGATTCTGGAGTTAGCCCGCCATTGTCCCCATGAGGAGAAGCGGCAACGAGTCTATGGCTTAATTTACCAAGCTCCTCAATTTGCAGACCTAGTTGAACATCCCCAAGTCTTCGAAATCGCCCGAGACATCCTAGGGGAAAGTTTACGCCTGGGGGGCTTTTCGGCTCATGTTCTCCATGCTGGGGCCTCGGCGATGGGCATTCATGTGGATTATCCCTATTGGGCCATGGAACCACCCTTTCCCGATCGCCCCGTTTTGGAAGTCCAAGCCATTTGGATGTTAGAAGATTTCGATGAAGCCAATGGGGCGCCGATTTTTGCCCCCGGAAGCCAAACCCTCTGTGATACCCCGGATGTTAAACGCTTTGACCGCACGGCCCGTTCCGTATCAGGACAGGCCGGCTCTGTGGTGATTTCTCACGGACTCTGTTGGCACGATACGGGCAAAAACTACACGACAACATCCCGAGTGTCCTTGTTGGCCAACTATACGGCAAAATTTATTCAACCCCTCGAAGATTTCCGCTATGGCTGCGATCGCCACCGTTTCGATCAAGTCAGTCCCACCCTAAAACACCTACTCCGTTACGATTTCAAGCCCTCAACCGATCCGATTTATCCCCTATGGGACTAATGTGGGACTAATGTGGGACTAATGTGGGACTAACCCATCGATATGACAGCATGAGTGACTCGAAACTGAACCGTCGGCGTATTGTTGCCTTTGCCCTGCCTGCGATTCCCATTTCTGCCCTAGGGTTGCCCCTCGTGGTCTATGTTCCTCCCTTTTACAGTGAATTGGGTTTGGGGTTATCGGTGGTGGGCAATATCTTCGCCTTAGCGCGGTTGTGGGATCTGATCACAGACCCCATCTTGGGAACCGTGAGCGATCGTTGGACGACTCGCATCGGACGGCGACGGCCCTGGATTATCTTGTCAGTTCCCCTGTTGATGGCGAGCGCCTACGCCATTTTTCTCCCCAGTCAGCCCGTCTCAGCCGCCTATTTACTGATTTGGCTGATTTTGCTCTATGTGGGCTATACCATGCTGAGTATCTCCCATATGTCCTGGGGGGCAGAGTTATCTGACGACTATTACGATCGCTCCCGAGTTCAAGGCTGGCGGGAATTTGCTCTAATTTTCGGGATGTTGGCGGTGTTAGTGATTCCAGCCATCATCCAACAACTTCAAGATGCCAATTCCGCCCTACAACTTGGGGCCATGGGGTGGTTTGTGGTGATGACGCTGCCGATTACCGTCGCCATCTCCGTCTGGACGGTTCCAGAACGTCCGACTCCCCCTCAACCCAGCATTGGTTTCGTGAATTCCGCCAAAATCCTCGCCCGGAACCATCTCTTACAACGAGTCTTAGGCGCAAATTTCTTAACGGGATTGGCCCCCGGTGTCACGGGGTCCATTTATATTTTCTTTATCAGTGATGTGATGGCCTTGCCCGATTGGTCAAGCGCTATTCTGCTGATGTATTTTCTCGCCAGTCTGATTGGGGTTCCCGGTTGGATTTGGCTCAGTTGTCGCCTGGGGAAACATCAAACCTTCATTGTGGCCATGGTGTGGATGTCGGTGGTGTTACCGTTGCTGCTGTGGGTTCCCCCCGGAAATTTGGCCCTGAATATCCTCGTGAACACGCTCTATGGGGTCACGACAGCGGCGAGTCCCTTTCTTTTACGCTCGATTTTGGCCGATGTCACGGATTGGGACAATGTGGAATCGGGCAGTCAACGCACCGGTTTGTATTATTCTCTACTGATGATGAGTAATAAGTTCGGCTATGCTCTAGCGGTGGGGATTACCTACCCGGTTTTGGATTGGATTGGCTACAGTCCTGAGGTGGAGAATAGCGCTGAAACGCTGATGGGGTTAAAACTGTTATTTGTCTTTGCGCCAATTTTGGCGGTGTTACCGGCGATGGCTCTTCTCTGGCGTTTCCCTCTCAATCATCAGGCGCAACAAGTTCTACGTCAGCAGTTGATTGAGCGGGATTTGCTCAAGGATCGTTAAACTGGGTCGAGGTTGAGGACAACCCGAAACGGATCACCACTCCGAGAAAAGAAGGGGCGATCTAGAGTTCGCCCCCTGGGATAGTTGTCTTGAACGATAACGCTAATCTAACTCATCGAGTCGAGTTTGAATCTCCTCAATTAAGGCCTCAGCCTCCTGTTCCGTGGCCAGTTCCAGAGCGGTTTCTAGGGTGGCGATCGCCTCGGCGGTTCGGCCTCGCTGCTGCAAGGCTCGTCCCAAGAGATAATGAGCTCGCGGTTGCTCGGGATCGGCGGTGATCGCCTGACGCAAGGATAAAATCGCATTCAAGCTATCGTTGTTGTCTAACAGCAGTTCCCCGAGCGTCAGATGAACATCGGCGCGATCGCCGAGAAACCGAGAGGCTTGGCGCAACAAATCCAAAGCCTGCTCCCGTTCTCCCTGACTGAGCAAAAGTCGCCCCACTTCAAACAATAACGAGCCATCGCGGGGGTTCAACTCCACGGCCCGATTAAAGGCCGTCAATGCGCCTTCGACATCCTCTTGATTGAGACGAGCCACCCCTAAATTGACCTGAATTCGTCCTTCGTCAGGGGCCAACTCTGCCGCCGCCTCTAACACCTCTAAGGCCTCGTCATAACGCTCAAGTTGCAAGAGAGTTGAACCGATGGACTCTTGAACCTGCCAATTGTCGGGATTTAAGGCCGCTGCTTCACGATAGGCGGCCAAAGCACCTTCATAATTCTCCTGACGATAGCGCATCACGCCTAAACCTAAAAAGGCGTTGGTGTTGCGATCGTTGAGATCGACGGTGGCTTGATATTCGGCTTCAGCCGCCTCATACTCTCCCGCATTGGCCAAACTATAGGCCAGAGCATAATGGAACTCCGAGACATTGGGTTCGAGTTCCAAGGCGCGACGATAGGCGGTGATCGCCGCGTCATAGTTGTTTTGCCGCGCTTCGAGGTAGCCGATGGCTGAGAAAATTCGAGCATTGTCGCTCTCTAACTCAGCCGCTTGACGATAGGCGCGCAAGGCGGCGGATAGGTTACCCGAACTGACAAACTCCTGTCCCGCTAGCAGTAGCTCGTTGACATCTTGACCGTCACTGGCTTGGACTAAAGACTGGGGTCGATTGGGGGAGACTAAGCTGGCGGCGGTGACGGGAGGAGTGGCCAAGCTGGCGATCGCCGCGATGGAGAGGAGCGAGGTCAGCCAATCCCGAGGCTGTGCCAAAAATCTCAGGGGCGATCGATGACCGGGATGTCGGTGAGTAAACATAGGCGTGATACAACGTCCTTGTGAGAGCGAACAGAATTGTGGACTCTTGAGTTGAGAGATCCGAGCGACAGATCCTTTAGACCCAAGAATCCCCATATCCTATCATTGACCGTTAGCCGTCATTGGATTCCGGATCTGCCCCATGTCTGGGCTAATCGCCGGACTCAATTTTAAGCGGTGATCGCCCCTTGCATCCGGGCTTCGAGGCGATCGAGGAGTGTATCCACATCATCGCCAACGTCTTCAAAACATTGGGGAGGTTCTGGCTGCGGTTGGTATTGAATGGCCTGGATCTGCCCTTGGCTAATCCCCAATAGCAAGACTTCAACTTCAGGATTATGGTTTTCTACCACCCCCATCATCACCCGTAACTGGTTATCCACCTTTTCATTGAGAGTGATTAAGGCGGCTCGGGGACAAGTAATAAAGTGAGGGGTGGGTTCAACGTCAATGCCAAGGGTGGCGTCACTGTCGGGATCTTGTAGGTGCAGTCCCCAAGCCAGGGCCGCTAGTTCTTGGCTATTGGCTTTGACAAAGTGATCAAGTTGTTGGCGCCATTGATGATCGGCGGTATGGGTGGGGGAGATTCCAGATTCCATGATGACTGACTCGCAAGAACAATGCGTCCATAGCTTAGCAAATGGGGGGTTTACCGGTCGAGGGTGAACCGGGTCCGCTGGGGCGGTCTACATGCGAGTCAGGGCGGCCACTTTTTTCTGTTTGCTGGGATGGAGTCCGTCGAGTTCTTCTAAGGACAGCCATCCTTCTTTGATTAACTGAGAAAAGGCAAAGAGAAACATTGAATCTCGGTAATCATATTTACCGTCAATGTCATGGCGTCTGGCACTGAGATAGTCATGAAGTTGCCAAAGTTCATCTAGGCCTGCAATGGCTTCGACTTTATCTTTGACCTCGTCAACTAGGGCAGCAACTTCGCGGTGATAGGCTTTTTTGAAGGCGGCTTGAGCTAACTCTTTCTCAGCTATTGTCCAATCAATGTCAGTTTTTGGCATTGTCTTAAGTCTGAATAATCTCTAACGTTTTCGCAAGGAATTTAACAAAATTGGGGTCTTCTGGGTTTAGGGCGATCAGGAGAATTTATGGCAGATTACATCCGTTGCCGTAGGGCGAAAGATTTTTCGCCCCTAGAATTTGGTATGCCATGCAACAAATTCCACCCTCTATCCAGAAGACCCAAAAATTTGGACCCCACCGTTGGCTTATGGCTAAAAAGCCTCGGCATCAAATCTCTGTGATAGTTTAGGGGATGGTTTAGAGGAATTGCCTGCTGAACTTCGGCGGCGATCGCAACCGAAACGATCCCCCAGCCAGGACAACACTGACATAACTCAGTGAACTCGTCCTCGCCAAGCGATTGGGTTTCCACCAATTCAAGCCATCATCATGAGCTACCGCCACTAATTCCAATTCAAGATCGATCAGAATTAAAGACGTATCAGGATTAGGAAAAACCGATAGACCGCATCACGACTGATGTCACGGCCGCCTAATTCAGTTGCCGGTCTGACTCTGCACCCGTCCGAGACCGATGCAGCAGACATCAAGCCCGCTCTCGGGTGAGATCAGGCGACTCGTAAATTAAGAAAAGATGCTGTAGGTCGGGCCAAATTTTAGGTGGATCGATTATATCAGATTTTGGCAAAAAAATCAGAGGACATCCCACCCAATGTCGTTGGGGAGAGACCTCTGATGTGGTGATAGCTGGGTCTGAGACGACTTTTGAGACCTCTCAACCGGGGTCTAGTTCTGCCATCTAACGGGCTAGGTTCACGAGTTCTTTCGGTGAGGCGAGTAGGTCAATCGCCACAAAGTAAATTTTGTTTTCTGGGTTGAGTAGGAAGCGCCAAGCCATATTCATGCCGACAGCCGCGCCAAACCAGGGGGTTTGAACTTTACCCGTGACCTTGATTTGGGTGTAACCATCTTCTGCGGGTTCAACAACACCTTGTTCGGGCATCAGTTTCAAGTTCTGACAATCTTCGCGCATGAACTTGTAAACGTTGTCTTTACCGACAATGGGGCGTTGGAAGGGGGGTTGCAGGGCGCCATCTTCGACGAACAACTTAATGAGGTTGTCGAAGTCGTTGGCGTTCATATTGTTCATGTAGTTCAGCACGGTGGGGTTATCGACACCCTTAATGCTGACACTGGTGCGTTGCGACATCTCTTTGGGAGGCGCAACGGGTTCGGCGACGGTTTTATAGCCGTCGAGTTTATTGGTATCAAAGCCCATATCCACCACCGAATTCCGTAAAACGGTGATTTGTTGGCCAGAATCGAGGTTGCGAATGGCCTCTAAGACGGCTTTGGCGTTGGCCGAGAGTTGGTAGCCATCGGGAATGGGGGCCACTACGCCCTGTTCCATCCATTCTCCGAGTTGATACCAGAATCCCAGCTTGATGTTGGACGACCAGATCGCATAGGTCCGACCGATCTCGGTATCGGCACGATTAGCCAGGTCACACATGACCTGAGATTGCTCTTGGAACGACATGGCCTTGATTTGGTTCAAGGTGTTCTCGGCAAACTGCATATTAGCCGCCCCCGGTGCGGCGATGGTGATGGATTTGCCCATTTCGAGATAGGCAAACCAAATCAGGGCCAACTGATCTTCGGCGTTCAGTTGCGAGAAACGAGCAATCGTCGCAGGAACGGCATCTGCTGATAGAGTTTCTGGGAAGATATTGCGGGCTGTTTCAATGTTGAATGGCATCTGTTAACCTGAATTTAAACAACAGTTAGTTGAATGGACAGTCGAATGGACAAACGTAGCGTTAGTGACTAAATAATTAGGAGCGATTGAAGGCAATGTCCCAACTAAACCCAATCTAGAAACGTTGGTGATTTCTAGTTTTTCTTCGGTCTGGCGTCACGGCCAGATTAATAGAATTTGGGCGAGTCCTCTTGCTCCCCACTATATCTTAGTTCTCGGTGAGGGCGCAAGCTAATTTGTCTTAATTTAGCCTTGATGTCGGGCAAGGGATTAGGGATTTGGATTCGGTTATCCGACCCTTCCCAAATCGTCGCTTAAGACTGGGCAAATTTTCCTGGGTGAGGATGTTGCGCCGTCCAATGGCGTTCGGAAGATAAATAGGGCGAAATCCCCGGAAATCCAGACTTTTCTAGCATTTCTGCAATTTCTGATAGGGTGAAAGCCGCACAAAGGGAGTCTCGAAAAAGTTGGGTTTGATGGGGATCGTAATCGGCCCCGAGTTGAGCGACGAGGCGCTCGACGCTCGCTTCGTCAACTGGACGGACTAAATCCCTCAGAAACAGACCCCCTTGGGGTTTGAGAACTCGTCGCACTTCTCGCAGGCCGGGGAGGGGGTCCGGTAGATGGTGAATAATGCTGTTGGAGATGACGAGATCAAAATGGCCATCGGGGTAGGGAAGCTGTTTGGCGTCAGCGTAATCAAGGCGGATGCGATCGCCGAGTTCAGCCTTGGCCACATGGCTGGCCCCAAGTTTTAACATAGTCTGAGATAAATCAATGCCGGTGACGGTCCATTGAGGCCGACGTTGACACAGAAGGATGGGAATCCGA
Organism: Sodalinema sp.; assembly: GCF_046483825.1. Lineage (NCBI taxonomy): Bacteria > Bacillati > Cyanobacteriota > Cyanophyceae > Oscillatoriales > Oscillatoriaceae > Sodalinema > Sodalinema sp. The sequence goes on along the minus strand of NZ_JAWOCL010000170.1, from coordinate 23,985 downwards.
GCGGGGCCAGTCCCGACATCGAGGACGGTGGCTTGTTCGGGGGCCAAGGCGATCGCCTCCTCGACAAAGGCCTGATTCACCTCGGTAAAATCCATGGCATCATAGGCCATAGTTTCCTCCCAGGTGTCCATCACTTCGGGTTCTAGAACTCGTTTCATGGGCTATTAATCTCGATCCGGGTTTGAGGTCCTGTTGTCATAATCGTTTAGGGTATCACTCTAATTGTATGGCCGAAGGGAGGTGAAGCGAAAAAAATTGAGCACAATCATCTCCGAAATCCCTGTTTCAATCATTAATTGATGATTGTTTATATAGGATTGCTATATTCTGTCCAGGAGCCACTGTTCTGCGGATTGGGAATTGAGGGGTCGAGAAAATAAATAGCCTTGTCCTTCCTCAAAGCCAAGTTCTTGTAAGGCGGCAAGTTGATGTTGAGTTTCAATCCCTTCAGCCACTAATGAAAGATGTAAATTTTGTGCCAGTCGAGCGATATTGCGGACAATTTCAATACTTCGGTCACTGGCTTCTAACTGCATAACAAATGAGCGATCAAGTTTCAAGACTGTGAATGAAAATAAATGTAAATAACTCAAAGACGAGTAGCCAGTCCCAAAATCATCAATACTAAGAGTGATGCCGCGCTGTTGAATCTGATCTAAACAACCCCGAATTTGCTCAGTGTTTTGCATTAAGGTGGTTTCGGTAATTTCCAATTTTAGGCAATAGGCGGGAATTGCCGTCGTCCTAAGAATATCATCGAGTACCTCTAAAAAACCCGGTTGGGTTAATTGTACGGCGGCGACATTGACACTCATCGTTAAGTCGGGTTGCTTGAGCTGAGTTTGCCAACGAGCTAACTGTTGGCAGGCTTGGCGTAACACCCATTCGCCGAGGGCAACCACTAGCCCCGTTTCCTCAGTTAAGGGGATAAATTCCCCCGGAGGAACTAATCCCCGTTGGGGATGTTGCCAACGAACGAGAGCCTCAAAGCCCAAACAGTGGGATGTTGAGAGGTGGATAAAGGGTTGATAATACACCTCAAACTCGTCTCGTTCTAAGGCTCGACGTAGGGCGGCATCAAGCTCAATACGATTAAGGGCTGCATCTCGCAGTTTTTGACTGAACATGACATATTTATCAGGCAATGTCGATCGCGCCTGATACATGGCCATATCCCCAGCTTGTAAGTAATCTTCGGGATTCGGGTAACCCAAGTCACTGACAACAACGCCAATACTGCAATCAGAAAAGACATCGTGATGATTGAGTCCATAAACAGAGGTAAGATGCTCCCGCAGCCGTCCCACGATCGCCTCAATGGAGTCCACATTTTGACGCAGTAGAATCGCAAACTCATTATCTTCCATACGGCCGGCGATCGCCTTGGGAAAACAGGTTTTGATACGTACAGCGGCTTCCACTAAGAGTTGTCGTGCCACCGCATGGCCTAAGCTGAACTTAAGACGAGTAAAGCCATCGAGACTGACATAAAGCAGGGTGAACGGGTGAGCCTGTTTTCGGTTGCGGCTGATCGCCTGCTGCAAATTGCGGCTAAAGCCGGTGCGATTGAGCAATCCCGTCACGGTATCGCGAAAGGCATAGCGTTCAAGTTGAGCCTGAACTTGCAGACGTTCAGTCACATCATTGGCTAAGATCACTTGGGCCGGCCGGCCCTTAAAAGTAAAGTCATGGGTCGTAATATCCACAGCAATAACGGAGCCATCTTTTTTCAAATGTCGCCGAATCCCGGAGGCGGTGTAACCCCGTGGGATATGTTGCAGATTATCCAGAAGACTTGGCACATCTTCAGCCGGGCGAATGGCCTCGATGGTCATGGCCATAAATTCGTCGTGACTGTAGCCATAATGAGCGATGGCCGCTTGATTCACCGCTAGAAATCGTAGGCTTTCTTGGTCATAAATCCACATCGGTTGCGGATGACATTCAAAGAGGTTCCGATAGCGTTCTTCTGATTCTGCTAAAGCCTCATAGGCTTGTTTCGCATCGGTCATGTCTCGTGAGATGCCAATCACACCAATGGGGACACCGCGCGGGTCATACCAAACATCTTTGCAGGTGAGATAGATTTTAGGCACTTGGGCTGGCTGGTTCGGCAGCGGGTTGGGTGGGGTGAGCCAGTTTTCAACCTGTTGTGTGATGCCACTGACGGTTGTCATGCGATCGTGGTCTTGAAATTGACGGCCGAGCTTTTCCCCGAAGAGGTCGATATCGTTGGCTCCGAGCATTTGCGGAACGGATACTCCCGCCAAGTCGGCCGCTGCGGTATTGGCAACCACATACTGACCGTCGAGATTTTTGGCAAAAATTGCATCGGTGGTACTTTCGAGGATCGTCTCCAAGAGGCTATAGCTTTTCTGGAGCGATCGCGCCGCGTGAAGCAGTACGGCATAGAGAGCGATGCTGGTGACCAAGACAAACCCCCATCCTTTCAGGGTTTGGGCTTGGGTCGATAGAGTGGGAGTCTCTAGAATCTCAGCGACCATATAATCTGAGAGTATAATCCAGAGACTACCAATAAAGCTATACAAAACCGTGATTTGTACAGCAAAACGGATTGAGGACAACGGCTCAAGTTTCACAGGTTTAAATCTGATTGAAAGATGCTTCTCACTCTCCTAGCATAGCTAGATTCTTTGGCAACCGCAGGGAAACGGTGCTGCGATGGAGTGGCGGCCGGAGAAAACGATGTTAAAAAAACTCCCTCAAAAGAGGGAGTTGTATCGGTTATCGAGAGTGTTGAACCGAGAGCATCTGTTCTCTAAGCACCTTTACCTAAATCGGCGACTCCTAACAGGGTTTGAGGTGAGGTAATCTCAGGTGCAAACAAGCCACCGGAGAAGAGGCGATTTTGTTGACGCTGTTGAGCGAAGACGGGCAGGGCATTGCGCACGACGGCGGCGACTTCGGTGGTTTTGACGTCGTAGGTTTGGGTGGCCAATTTGGGGTAGAAGCCAATACCAACGATGGGCAGCAGTAAGCAGGCGGTGATGATGATTTCCCGAGGTTTCGCGTCAAACCAACGGTTGAGGTCCATCTCAGGCTGTTGAGCCGCGTCTTGAGTGGTCGGGTTGCCGTAGAAGATGCGGCGCAACATGGACAGGAGATAGACGGGGGTGGCAATTAAGCCGACAGCCGAGAGGAGGACCACAACCAGTTTGAAGCTGTCGCTGTAGGCGTCACTGCTAGAGATGCCGATGAAGACGGTAAGTTCGCCAATGAAGCCACTCATTCCCGGTAGAGCCAGAGAGGCCATGGAACCGGCGGTGAAGAGGGCAAAGGTTTTAGGCATGACTTTGGCTAAACCGCCCATGTTCTCCATCGAGAGGGTATGGGTGCGTTCGTAGGTGACGCCGGCGAGGAAGAAGAGCATCGCGGCAATCAACCCGTGGGAGAGCATTTGCAGGACGGCTCCATTTAAGCCCACTTCGGTGAAGGAGGCGATACCGATGAGGACGAAGCCCATGTGGGAGATGGAGGAACAGGCGAGACGACGCTTGAGGTTGTCTTGAGCGAAGGCGGTTAAGGCGCCGTAGAGGATGTTGACGACACCGAGAATGACCAGGGCCGGTGCGAAGTAGATGTGAGCGTTGGGCAGAACTTCGACGTTGAGGCGAATTAGGGCGTAGCCTCCCATTTTTAGGAGAATCCCGGCCAAAATCATGGAGACGGGGGCTGAGGCTTCACCGTGCGCATCCGGGAGCCAGGTGTGGACGGGGAAGATGGGGAGTTTGACGCCGAAGGCGATCAGGAAGCCGGCGTAGGTGAGGAGTTCTAGGGCGATGGGGAAGTTTTTGGCCCCGAGTTCGGCGATATCGAAGGTGATGCGATCGCCCCAGAAGGCCATGGCCAACCCCGAGACGAGAATAAAGATAGAAGCCAGTGCGGTATAGAGAATAAATTTAGTGGCGGCATACTGACGTTTGGGTCCGCCCCAGATGGAGATGAGGAGATAGACGGGAACCAACTCGACTTCCCACATGAGGAAGAACAGCAGCAGATCCTGAGCGGCAAAGACACCAATCTGGGCGCTCAGAAGAACTAGGATAAGGCTATAAAATAGGCGCGGTTTACGGCTGACGTTCCAGGCGGCGGCGATGGCGAGAACGTTGACGAGTCCGGTCAGGAGAATTAGGGGAGCGGAGAGACCATCGACGGCTAGGGACCAGTTGAGTCCGAGTTGAGGAACCCAGGGGTAGCGTTCTACCAGTTGGAAACTCGAGTCGTCAAAGTTGTAGTGTTGCGCGAAGGCGACGACCATGAGGGCGAAGTCGGTCAGGCCAACCCCTAGGGCGTACCAACGTAGGGTTTTACCGTCGCGATCGGGGATGATGGGGATGAAGGCGGCGGCGAGTAAGGGTAATACTAAAATGGCGGTAAGCCAGGGAAACTGTGCCATTGGTTTGAGATGAGCATATATACTTAGTTCGGCTGTTTACATTCTAGGAGCCTCTGTTAAGTTATGCAAACTTTTTTTGCGATATATTTAAATTTAATTGAGAAGATAAGCCGGACTTATGATGAGCGACTGGGAGCCGGCTGAACGGTCAACGGTTAACTGATCTATAATGACTTGCTAAGTTCAAACCTTACGTTAGCGGTAACATGACTGTTGTGCTTTCGACTGCGATCCGGGCTGCGACGGCGCCAACGGTTGCTCCTGTTAAGCGAGATCAGACGGTTCGTAAGCCGTATCCCAATTTCAAGGTCATCGTCTTAGATGATGACTTCAATACCTTTGTGCATGTGGCGAATTGTCTGTTGCAATATATCCCGCAGATGACGAACGATCGCGCCTGGGATTTAACTTACCAAGTCCACAATGAGGGTCAAGCTGTGGTGTGGGTGGGACCCCAAGAACAAGCGGAGTTCTATCATATGCAGCTGCGACGGGAAGGCCTGACGATGGCCCCATTAGAACCGGCCTGAGCCGTTCTCGAAACCTATCGATATCTGGGAATCACGCCAATCATGATGTTGGCTTGGGGTGGGCTGGCAGTTGACAGATAAAATGAGACGCCACAAGAGTGCAAACTCATTACACTGAGAGGTGTTTGCAGCGTTGTGTCGCCATAATTGAAGTGGCAATTTTATCAGTCAACTGTCATCGCCATGTTGAGAAATTGGTCAGGAACGACCTTAACCGAGTCCCATACGGATTTCTGAACAGAAGGAGGCGTAACGGCTTCCTTGGTTATGGGTAACGACGCTGGTGCGTTCTCTTAGGTTGGGGTTGAGGAACCAGAGGCGTTCTTGGGTCTTGAGGGAATCGGTACTGGCCGAGAGGTTGAGGGCTTCGTCGTCTCCGAGGTGGTATTGGCCTTGGATGACTGAGGTCTCGGAGGGGTCTTCAGTCCAGCGCCAGAATTGGCCCTGGTTGGGCTGTTGGCCGGCCACAAAGATACTGATGGTGGCGCCGCTGGTGTTGTGGTTGGCGGTTCCGACGGTTCCTTGCCAATGGGTGCGGATGGCACAGACCACTGTATCTGCTGTGATGCCCACAGACTGACAGCGTTCGAGGAGGTGGGTATCGGTCGGTTCGATGAGATCAATCCAAAAATCACAGGTTCCGGCTTCTAGGGCCTGGGGCGGGATGGCATGGCTTGTTCGTTGGGAAAACCATTTGCCCGCACATTGGTTCATGAAATCGCTAAAGTGCATTGCCGTCGATCGCTCTCTCGTTACAGTAGGGGTGAACAGGTTTTGCGTTAGACAACCATTCTACCGGTCTACGGGGACCCTGAGGCCCCTAGTCCGCTGAGGTCGAGGTCAGGTGGGGAGATATGTTATGTTGATTAGAACTGTTTGCAAAAATTAACAATCCCGTTGTTTTACTATCCCTTTACTAACCCAACCCTCTATCCGGAGCCAGCTTCAGCGGCTCAGAGTCAGCGACCTTGGTGGGCGATCGCCGTCCAGCCAAGCTGGCTGATTTTTATCGGGTCGATTGTCTTGGTGTCGGTTCCGGTGTTTATCGAGGCGCCTCTGGTGCGTCATCTTCCCTGGTTGAGTTTGATCCTCACCCTGGGCTGGCTTTGGTCGAGTGCGATCTTGTTAACCCAGCGTCGCTTATGGATTTGGGGGGATTTACTCTTGGGCTTTTCCGGGAGTTGGTTCGCTGGCTCGATTTACTGGGGCTGGTTTCGCTGGGAACCCTTATGGCATCTGCCGATTGAATGTTTAGCCTTACCGCTGCCGTTGTGGTGTATTAGTCGCCATCGTCTCCTAATTGGTAGTTGGTTTGCGCTGGGGTCGTTATTGGGCACAGCGGTCACGGATGTATATTTTTATGTGGTGGATCTGATGCCCCAATGGCGGCAGGTGATGCGGGTCGACGCGGAGCTGGCCATGCCCATTTTTCAGACGGCGATCGCCAAGGTTCAGACCCCCTGGGGGACTGTCTGTGCGGTCGTTTTGGGAGGTGTGTTGCTGCTGGCCGGAGTGATTCCCCTCTGGACAACGGGGACTGAGGGGCCGCGTTCGTTACCTCGATCGCTACACCGCTGGGCTTTCTCAGGGGCGGTTCTCAGTACAATTTTAGTGGATACCTTATTTTGGTTCGCGGCTCTTGCGGCTTAATATGGAATCAGGGTGCATGATGAGATTTAGAGTTTAGAGTTGCGGCGGTTCCTCATGGGTCGCTCGTGAATGATGCGTCCAATGAGATGGTCGGTCTTTCGCCAACTTGGCTGACAGGGGCGTGAGTGAGCGCCGAGCTGCTGACATGGCTGATTGAGAGACTCAGCAGCGTCGATTGCCATCAAGAACTCTTTAATGGGCTATCGTTTAAGGGGAAATTCGCCCAAATCTAGGATGGAACTCTCCCTTAATCTCGCAAACCTGTCATAGAGAGTGTGCCTGTGGTGACTTGGAAATCTACCCCCCATCTCATCCTGCGGACCGAATCGGGGCCGCGCTACCTGGCCCTGTCGGGCAATAACTGCTGGACGTTTGGGCGCAGTGATGAGAATCAGTTTACCATCCCGGATCGTTGGGTATCCCGCGCCCATGCCATGCTTCAGCAAACGGATTTGGGAGAGTTTTATTTGATTGATTTGGGGAGTCGCAATGGGTCTTTTATCAATGGACGGCGGGTGAGTGTGCCGGTTCGACTCAATAACGGCGATCGCCTCACCCTGGGACAAACGGAGATGGTCTTTTATGCGCCGACTCATGTTCAGGCGGATGTGGAGGAGTCGGATACGGAGGATTCGGGGGCGACGGCGGTGTTATCGGTTCGTCGGCTCATTTCGGTGATGGTGGTCGATATTCGCGATTTTACGGTGTTGACGCGCCAACTTGATGAGCGGATGCTCTCGGAAGTGATCGGAACCTGGTTTCGTCATGCGGGGAATATCATCCGTGAGTCGGGGAGTTGGGTGGATAAGTATATCGGTGATGCGGTGATGGCGGTGTGGTTCCATACTCCCCAGGGAGAGGGGGATGGGGTGAGTAAGGAGGAATTGCTGCGAGTTTGTCAGGCGTTGGGGGAATTGCATCATATGACGCGGGAGTTGAGCGATCGCTATCCCTTGCCCTTTCCGCTGCGTATTGGGGCGGGGGTGAATACAGGCTATGCCATGGTGGGGAACACCGGAAGTGGCGATCGCCCCGATTATACGGCTCTCGGGGATACCGTCAACGCCGCCTTTCGCCTGGAATCCGCCACCAAGGAACTGCGTAAGGATGTCGCCCTTGGGTCCACCACTTACCGCTATCTCAGTGCCATTCGCGCCAGTGAGAACGTCTTTGAGGAGCATGAAGTGGCTCTCAAGGGCTATGATACGCCGACGGTCACCTATGCCGGGAATTTCGATGATCTCGATGCCTTCCTGCGGCTGAGTTACCAGGAGATTCAGGTCTAGGAACAGCGAAACCGGGGTGATGGGCGATCGCAAAGATGATAGTATCTTGATAAAAGATAAAATTTTGTATCGTTCCTGAGGCCGTCGTGCCTTCAACAGCGATACTAACACCGGTTATTTGAGAGAGGGATTGATGACATGAAACGATTGGTTCGCCTATTGGCAGTGGTCTGTGTCTGTGTGGGCTTGCTAGGTTGGGTTGCCCCCCTACAGCCAGCTCTGGCTAACGAAGGAGTTGAACTGAAAAACTCCTTTGATGCCAAACTCGATACAGAATTTGGGAAAAAGATTGATTTGAACAACACCAACGTCCGGGCCTTCCGCAAATATCGCGGTATGTATCCGACCTTGGCAGGATTGATTGTTGAGAATGCGCCTTACCAGAATGTCGAAGAGGTTCTAGAAATTCCCAGCCTCAGTGAGCGTCAGAAGCAGGTTCTGCAAGAGAATCTCAAGTATTTCACCGCCACTGATCCCGAAGCGTTCCTCAATGAAGGCGACGATCGCATTAACAACGGAATTTACTAAGACCTAGACATCTAAGGTTCAAAATGGGTAACGCCCCTTGTAGACTGGAGTCAACGCTAACTGACACCACTATTTAACAAGGGGCGATTTTTTGCATGACCAACTCAGCGGCTGCCTCCGGGACTCTTCGTCCTCCTCTATCTCTGGAGTTTGATGCGATTGTGGTGGGGGCCGGAGCGGCGGGGTTATACTCGGCGCTGTGCTTACCCTCGTCATTACGAGTTGGGTTGTTGACCAAAGATGATTTACCCCTGTCGGCCAGTGACTGGGCTCAGGGAGGGATTGCGGCGGCGATCGCCCCGGATGACTCCCCGACGCTCCATGTGGCCGATACCCTGAAGGCGGGGGCGGGCCTGTGTGATGAGGCGGCGGTGCAGTTTCTGGCCCAACAGGCGCCGGCCTGTGTGCGATCGCTGGTCAAGTTAGGGGTGGCCTTTGATCGCCATCGCGACGACTTAGCCTTAACCCTAGAGGCGGCCCATTCCCGGCGGCGGGTGCTGCACGCGGCGGACACCACAGGGCGGGCCGTGGTCAGTACCCTCAGCCGTCAGGTGGCCGGGCGGCCGAACATTACCACCTTATCGAATGCCTTTGTACTCGATCTGTGGATCGATGAGGCGGGGGGCTGTCGAGGCGTCTCGGTGTTGTATGAGGGTCGGATTTCCTGGGTTCAGGCCCGGGCGGTGGTGTTGGCGACGGGGGGCGGTGGACAGGTGTTTGCGAAAACGACCAATCCTTCGGTGAGTACGGGGGATGGGGTGGCGATCGCGGCCCGGGCTGGGGTCTTGTTACGGGATCTCGAGTTTGTCCAGTTTCACCCAACGGCGTTAACGCTCCCCGAGGCGCCGCGCTTTCTGATTAGTGAGGCGGTACGGGGGGAAGGCGCTCATTTAGTCAATGATGAGGGGCGGCGCTTTGCGTTTGATTATCACCCGGATGGGGAGTTAGCCCCTCGGGATGTGGTCAGTCGGGCCATTTTTCGCTATTTACAAAGTACAGGGGCGGATCCGGCGGATTCTCATGTTTGGCTCGACTGTCGTCCGATTGATCCCGAGAAGCTCAAGCGCCGCTTTCCGAACATTCTTCAGGTCTGTCGTCATTGGGGCATTGACCCGGCGCAGGAGCCGATTCCTGTGGCGCCGGCGGCTCATTACTGGATGGGAGGCATTGTGACGGATTTAGGGGGGCGCACGTCGGTGCCAGGGCTGTATGCGGTCGGAGAAACGGCCAGTACGGGGGTGCATGGGGCCAATCGCTTGGCCAGTAATTCCCTGTTGGAATGTTTGGTGTTTGGGGCGCAGTTGGGCCAGTTGGAGTTACTCCCACCTCGCCCGGGGTCTCCTCGGGAGAAAACGATGGCGGTTCCGTTGGCTGAGTCGGATTCGTTGGACCGGTTAGAGACGATTCGCTATGAGTTACCTCGGCTGGTTTGGAAGAGTGCTGGAATTTGTCGCGAGGCGGGGAGTTTGCAGGGGGCGATCGCCCAAGTGCAGGCGTGGAAGGCCTGGGAGTCGCAATCGGTGCTGGCTCAACAGATGGCTCAACTGACACCGATCGAGAGTTATACGGTATCCTCGGAGATGGCGGCGCAGTTGGTGGCCTGGGGAGAGTTGCGCAATTTGTTGGAGGTGGCGGAGTTGATTCTTAAAAGTGCGGCGTTTCGTTGTGAGAGTCGCGGCGGCCATTATCGCAGCGATTGTCCCGAGACGCGATCGCAGTGGACGGGCCATACCCTGATTCAAGGGGAGCAGGTGTGGCGAAGTGAACCTGTCTAGGGGCGGATTCAGGGAAGACCTGTTGAGAATACGTTAAGTTTGTAACAGAGATAACATCTTGTCTGAGTCAAACTGTTTTAAATGGTTTAGAAGCTTGTTTTTTCGTTAAAATTGAGGAGAAACATCAATAAATTGTTTAAACTGATCAAGACTCTTGACAAGTTGTGATGTTAGATGACAATAACTGGACAAACGACCGAGTTCTGGAGGGACAGCTCCTCCAGTGGTCTTGCGATGGAGCATCAGCGAGGGTTAACGGCTTCCACTACCGGGGCCGGGTGGAACACCCGGTTCGATGTCTGGCTCGTACTCTGACAGTTCAGGTCGCTCAAGTTGAGGAATAGAACGGTTGAAGTCCGAGGCGAAACTTCGTTCTCCGGCGATCGCCCACATGCTGATGGCAAGAAGTACGATACCGATATAGTTGAGGTTCGTCTTCACGGGAGGAATGGCTCCAAAACCACTTAAAAACAATATCTCGGTGTTGAGAGTGTTGTGAGCAACAGGCTGTTACACTCTCTAATATATCAGTGTTTCCACGGAGGTTGCCATATGTTCCGGACAAAACTCTCAGTGACCAAGACGGAGTTGGCCAAATTTTGTCAACACCTTTAAGAGTTTATACGTTTTATTTCAAAAATTACAAGATCGGTGACACCACCTCCCGACGCAATTGAGATCCTTTAACCCGGTTCCCAAGGTTGAGCATCGCCACACCAGATCTGCTGAACTCGGCCGGTGATCCGTTGCTGCAAAACGGGGCTGTTTTGGGCTTGAGAGGATAGGGAACTCCGATTAACCGTCCAGGAGACCTGGGGATCAAATAAAATGAGTTCGGCCGGCTGGTTCGGGGCGATCGCGGCGGGGCGTTGTCCCAAACATTGGGCTGGCCCGGAACTGAGTCCTTGCCATAATTCGAGTGGTGTCCACTCCTCGGTCATCACTAACCGCTGCCACAATAGGGACATTGCCACATCTAAGCCTAAGGTTCCAGGAGGAGATTGAGAAAAAGCAACGGTCTTCTCTTCATAAGTATAAGGGCAATGACCAATGGCGATCGCATCGATCGTGCCACTTTTGACCGCTTCTCGTAAAACTTGGCGATCGCTCGGGGTTCCCAACGGTGGATCAAGATGTAGATTGGGGTCATACTCTCGTAGGTCGCGAGTGTCCCAGAGTAAATGAGTCCAAAGGGTACTCGCGGTGATGGGATAGCCCTTTCCTTTGGCGGCGGCCACGAGTTCCACCGAGCGGGCCGTCGATAGGCCCATCAGATGCACCGGAGTTGGGAACTCAGCGGCTAATTCCAAGATGTGAGCGACAGCGGCGGTTTCCGCACTGGCGGGAATGGGGGAGAGTCCCAGGCGTAGGGTATCAGCACTGTCACGGGCCACACCTTCTCCCATGAGACGGCGATCGCAGCCATAGAGGGCGATGGGAAGATTTAAGCCTTGTCCATACTCCAAAATCCGCCGCAGGAGTCGGTCATCGTTGAGGGGATAGCCATCTGCAAACCCGATAACGTTAGCCTGTTGCAACTCTCGCAGTTGCGTCATCTGTTCTCCCGCACTCCCCTGAGTCAAGGCGCCCCAAAAGAAGAACTGAGGACGAGGGCCAGGGATTCGCTCAATTAAGCCTCGCAGTTGAGCCAACCCCGCCGGTTGATCGAAGAAGCCTCGCTGTTGAGGAATCAGGGCCAGGCGAGTATAGCCGCCAGCGAGAGCGGCGCGGCTGAGGCCCTGCAAGGTTTCGCGCTCTTCAAATCCCGGTTCAGCACTATAACTATAGAGATCGACCAAACCGGGGGCTAGGATTAACCCCTCGGCGTCGAGTTCCCGACAGTCCGAGGGAATCGAGGTCAGGTCAACCCCGACCTGTTCAATGCGTCCGGCCTGTAGCCAAACATCGAGGATGCGATCGCACCCCGATTCAGGATCCAACACGCGAGCGCGCCGGATTACGACAGATTCAGACATCTGCTCACCTGAGCACTCTACCCCAGTCATCGATGCTGTTCCTCCTTGATATTGCTCAGTTGACGGACCATTACAACGCACCAGCGGCGGTTTGGTCAAACACCCCATCATTCAGATGCGCGGTGACATTCGACGTTTGCAGGACCCCATGGCCCCCTGTCCCTTTGGGATAGTCAATGACGCTAACGCAACCATTCCCCTGTTTGAAGTTCCAAAAATGCTCAGGCCCCAGACCAAACAGGTTGCAGAGAATCGCTTTATTGACCGCGTCATGGGCCACGACAATCCCCGTTTCTTGTCGGTCAGCATAGGTTTGGACAATCGCATCCCAGGCGATTTTAGCTCGTTGCCACACTTGGTCGAGGTTTTCCCCATCGGGCATTTGTACGGCTTCTGGGGTCACTTTCCATTGGTCGAGGAGGTCGCCATATTCGGCCTGGATTTCGGCTTCGAGTTTCCCTTCCCAGCGGCCATGACTAATTTCTCGCAGTTGCTCGTTTTCAGCCAGAGTGACGTGGGGGTGATGTTGCAGAATCAGTTGGGCCGTTTCCTTGGGCCGCAACATGGGACTGGTGACGGCGAACCCGATGGGGAGGGATTTGAGGAACTCGGCGACTCGTTGACCTTGGGCGCGACCGTTGTCGTTGAGGGGGACATCGATTTGTCCTTGGAAGCGAGATTCCCGGTTCCATTGGGTTTCCCCGTGACGCACGAGGAGAATCCGCGCTCCCTGATGACCGGGACGCAGGTCAGGGAAGGGGTCACCGCCAAGATGTCCCACTTGGTTCATGGATTCGAGTTGTACGATGTCGTCTAAGCCACCGGCGAAGCGCAGCACGGAGATGTTGCAATTCGACTGTTGGATGACTTGATAGTGTTCAGCCCCAATTCCTAGGGCGGTGGAGATGAGACAGCGGTTGATACCATTGTGGGCGACGACGGCGACGGTTTCCTGGGAATGTTGGCTGAGGAGAAATTGCCAGAATTGTTGGGCTTGGTCGCGCAGGGACCGGACGGGAAAGTGCGATCGCGTTCCCCCGTCGTCTGTGGGAATCTCCATGGAGAAGTTTTTGGGGTCCTGTTTCCAGCGGCGATAGTCGTCGGCGAAGCGTTCTTTGACTTCATCTCGTCGTAGGTCTTCCCAGAGGGGTAAATCGACTTCTAGGAGGAGGTCAGAGGGGTTGGGTTGTAGGTCGCTCGAATGTTCGCTACAGACGATCTCGGCGGTCTCTCTGGCTCGGGCTAGGGGACTACAATAGAGGGTATTGAGGGAGACTTGGTGTAGGGCGCGTCCCACGAGTCGGGCTGAGTCTTGGCCGGCGGGGGTGAGAACGGATTTGTTGCAGCGTCCTTGCATCCGCTGCTCTAGGTTGTAGGTGCTTTGTCCGTGACGAACTAAGATGACGGTAGTAGCCAGGGGTCTATCCTCCAGTGACGGGCTTGGGAGCGTGTCAGCATCGGGGAGTGATGCTGGAGTCAGGGGCGATCGCGCCAATGACCAGAGGCAATTTTAGCACCTGGTCGTCCCCCAAGGGCAAGGGTCGAAAACTCCCAGGAGGGTCTGGGAATGGAGGAGATTTTTGCAATACCATTGAAAATTCTATTTTTTGTATTGTTGGTACACCGGAGCGATAGCTGGCTCTTGAAGGGATGATTTTTTTGTTGTTTAAATCTGAAGTGTTCTTATGTTGTCTTGTAGAAAATAACTCAGTTATTTATCATGAACTTAACTCTTGAACCTATCCTCAAAGACTTAAAAGATGAGTTGACCGCACTTTATCGCGATCGCCTCGTTCATTTAACTCTTTTTGGCTCCCAAGCCCGTGGCGATCACGATTCGGACTCAGATATTGATGTTCTCGTTGTGTTGCGATCGCCGGTTAATCCCGGCGAAGAAATCAGACGGACTGGCAAAATTGTTGCAGATATTTCTCTTGACTATGATGTTGTTATTAGTTGTCTCTTCATAGAGGAAATTCAATATCAGACTCGCAACAATGCTTTGCTTCGCAACATCCGTAAAGACGGTGTCTTGTTATGAACGATGAGCAACCAAAACTCCTGCTGAAGTCCCAAAGTTTAAAAGCTGCATTAGGGTTTGATGGGATCGGGTAACGCCGTCCAAAAAGCTTGTTCAGACCCCTGACGCAGCACATTCGTCGCACAGTGGATGTTACCTTTGAATTCGTGATATTCGGCATCGTTGAGGAAAGCGACGCTGAGTCCGGTTCCCTCGATGAGGTCGAGAAAGACCTGTTGCAAGCGATCGCTGCCATCGATGATTGCCCCGTGAGGATCGGGTACAAGGAGGCGATCGCCCAAAACGAGCAAATTGACCAAATTGGGGAAAATGGCATCACCCAGGGGACGGTAGAGGGCGGGAACGAGACGAATGCGATCGTCCGTCAGTTGAAACTCTTGCTTCAGGGTGTCCAGGATGGGGTTGAGATGGTCCTGTTGCAACATACGGTTATGGTCCATCAGGGAGTCATTCGCTAATAACTGATTGACGCTGGCCTGTCCACTTAAACCTTGGGCCAGGGTCGCCTCGCCGTATCCCTCAGCGGCCAGGTTTTCTAGGAACTCCACCCCAGCTCCCGGAGAGGTCACTAGGGCCAGAAATGACCCGTTTCCGTCGGGGATAAAGCTGACAATTTCATCGACATGACCGATATACAGCCAGGAGGTATCGAGGGCCACGGCGGGGGCCTGAAGGTGTTGCGCGTCGAGAAAGGCGAGGAGTTCTGGGTGGAGGCTATAGTCGTCGGCGACGCCGTAGTAAATCCGACCCCAGGGATAGCCGGGAAGGGGTGGGGAGACTTCTAAATTGCCATACCAGTCAATCCAAGAGTAGGCGGCGGGGAGGGGACGGGGTGCGGCGACGGAAAACCAGCCAAAGTCTCGTCCTAGGAGAGTCCGCGCAAAGCCATCGATGCGGCTACTACGAATCCCGTTGAGGACGGCGGGAATCACATGGAGTTCGCCGCGACTGGGAAACTGCATGAAGCCGATTTCCATGGTGTCTTGCATCCAGAGGATACCGCTGGAGTCGGTGCTGAGATCGAGGTTTTGGGCCTGGGTTTCGGCGGCGAGTTGGGGGAGGAAGGTACTGTTGGACTGGGGACTGACAAACACTCGTTTTGGGGGGTTGAGGTTGGATGGAATCAGCCAGGGGGTGACGCGCATGGCGAGGCGATCGCGTTGCACAATTTCGCCTCCATCGGGGATAAAGGCGGTGACGACAGCAAAGCCATTCCAGTCCTGATTCGCAAAGTCTGTGGCTTCCATCCCGATGACCAGGTTACGGCTGCGGTTCAGGGGGGTTTGTCCGGTTAAATCGACGGGAATCCAGCCTTGGTGGGTTCGCTGAAAGGCGCGTAGGTGGGGACGTGCGGCGTGGTTGGCGTGGAGGAAGAGGGGGGAGTCTTGCCAGGGTTCGGGGATGGTGAGGCGCAGCAGGGCCAGTTCGCGATCGCGCGCGAAGTCGATGGGACGGGAGTTTTGCCAGTCGGGGATACCGTTGAGGTTGTCGTCGTCTTGGTTAAACGGAAGCAGGATTCCGGTGTCCCAGGACCAGCGATCGCGTCCCTCAAGATCCTCGGGTTTGCGGACAATTCCATTGCGGTTGGTGTCGCCGTAGAGGACCATCTGGGCCTTGGGTTCTCTGGCTATCCTTGGGGGGGATTCGCTGACATCTTCTAGGGAGAGGTCATCGACGGAGGTTTCTAGGCGGGAGAGGAGATCACCGGGGACCAGTTGTCGGGGGAAGAGTCCGCCAGTGAGGCGATGAGCGTTGACAATGAGGAGAAAGGCGATCGCGATCGCCAACCAATACCGTCGTTTCATAGTCTATCCAATAATTACCGCGATCGCCCTGAATGACAAGGAACCAGAGTATCATAACAAAATGAGCTTGTACGTTTCAAAGACCGATTGGAGTTTCCTCAAAATCTCTAAAAATAAATCATCGCATTTCCGTAATTTGGTAAAATAGCTATTGAAAGGTAGTTTGTCCATTCACAGAACCTATCGATTTTATGAATCCGACCCCTCCCCAATGCCAGAATCTGGATACTCAGGTGCAAACCTTGGTTCAACTTCAGGAGGCAGAATCGAACCTTACTACTCAGGATACGGCAACAATCCGCACGTCTTTAAATAAAGCTATCTCGCCTCGCTTTGAAATTGTCTTTGCGGGAGCCTTTAGTGCTGGGAAATCGATGTTGATTAACGCACTTTTGGAGCGAGAACTGCTCTATAGCGCCCAAGGTCACGCCACGGGGACGGAATGCTACATTGAATATGAGCCAGATCCGACTCAGGAACGAGTTGAGTTAACCTTTCTCAGTCAAGTGGAAATTCGTCAACAAATTGGCGAGTTGAGCCAACTGCTAGCCATTTCTGAAATGGGAGATCTCAGTGATACCCAGCAACTGGATAAACTTAGCCAGATGTCTCAGGGAATTTGGGAAGCGGAAGGGGGAGAAAGTCGCACGGAACGGGCAAAACAGGCGAAGTTATTGGAACAGCTTGTTCTGGGTTGGCAAGCCAATCGCGATCGCATTGATACTCTCAACAATGCCACTTACTCGATGGCGCAATTGAACGCCAATAGCCTTGATGAAGCCTCCCAATATGCCCGGCGCAGTCAAAATAGTTCGGTTCTCAAGAAAATCAACTATTACTGTCATCATCCGCTCTTGGAAGATGGCAATGTCATTATTGACACGCCTGGCATTGATGCCCCAGTCAAAAAAGATGCAAAAATTGCCTATGATAAGATTGAGCATCCCGACACATCGGCGGTTATTTGTGTGTTTAAAACAGCGGCAAATGGGGAGCTGACAACCGAGGAAACCCAGTTACTGGAGCGGATTCAGAAGAGTCCGGGAATTCGCGATCGCGTCTTTTATGCCTTCAATTACATCGATGCCACCTGGTATGATGACCAACTTCGCAATCGCCTAGAATACCAGATTAAATCGCAATTCCGAGGCGGCGATCGCATTTATAAAACCAGTGCCTTGCTCGGATTTTATGGCAGTCAAATTCGCCAAGCCAGTCCCGAAAATCATTGGGGACTCGACAGCATTTTTGCCAACACTCCCTCGACATTCGACCAACAAGACCTGACCCCAAAATTCATCTTCGAGTTTAACCGCTATTTCTCCACCCCAGGACGTTTATCTCGGACCCGGTTTCCCAGCACCCCAGCCATTAGTAACGCCGACAGCGAGAAAGAGCAATATCAGCAAATCCTTAACACCTATGGACAAGAACTGATTGAACAACTGGTTCGCGACAGTGGAATTCAGGACTTCCGGCGAGACATCACTCGCTACCTCATGGAAGACCGCCGTCCCCAACTCTTTGAAGCACTCGCCAATGACCTGCGACCACTTTGTATTGAAGTCCGCAACGACTACATCAAAACTTGGAAAGAGTTAGAAAGCCAACCCCAAGAAATTGACACCATCAAAGAGCAGCAGGTTCAACAACTCAACAAAGAACTCAAACAGATTGGCGACGACTTTAAAGACCATGTCAGCACCTATCTCAATGAGTCCATCGCCGACAAAAACAACACCAGCTACGAGCGGGACTTCCGCCAGTTACAAAAGCGGATGTTGCAAAAACTCGATGACTTAATTGAAGAGTTTTCCGTTGGCGAAACCTACAAACTCGCTCAAAAAAGTCACCCTGAAAATGCCGTTGTTCCCATGATGGCAATTTTGGTTGAAGCCTTTTATACCCTCGCCAATCAACTCAAAGCGGTGTTAATCAACGCCTCGGAAGAGTTAGTCGCCAACTATTTCTTCCAATTGCGGGAGAGTATCCATAACGCCGAGTTTTACAATAAACTCTATCGTTTCCTCGGCAATGATGCCGCAATTGACCAGAATCTCTCGCGACTGGAGGAGCGAGTGCGGGATTTTGTCGTCGGACAAGCGGGGTATGAATGTGATACTTATGTTCGAGAAACCCCGGAATTTTATGGAGAAAACACCGTCCCTAACTTCCAACTGCGTCAAACCTTGCAACAAGCCTGTCGTTCCCAGGATTATGAGGGGATGGTGGCGGCGGAACCGGCGATTCGTCAATTATTGCAAGTCGATTTTGAGAAAAAGGTCAAAAATACGGTCATTCGTCGCTTTCGTACGGTTCTCAACAGCATTCTCAATGAGCGTCTGTTCAAGATGGCCAACGAACAATCCCAGACCATTTTATCTCAGTATGAATTGGCGCGGACGAATTTGGCGAAAACCCTAGACCGGGAAGCCGAAGCGAAACTCGATAGTAATCGCCAACGCCAGGCGGCGGTTCGGGAGAAGATTGAGCAATATAATGAGGCGATTGCTGGGGTTAACGGCTGTCTGGAGGAAATGAGTCTTGGCCGGGTGAAACTCCCGCCAGTTCAGGAGACGGATTTACAGATTTTCACGCCGACGACGATGATATCAGAGGATATTTCTGAGGCTGAGGAGAATTTGGAAGTGGCTCCTTCTGAGGCTGAGCGAGTTACTGAGGAGACGGTGGCTGCAACGCCTGAAACCACGTTCCCCGTTCCCGATGAGGATTCGGACTTCTCCAGTTTCGGTGACAGCTAATCTTAAGTCATCATCCTAATCAACGGATAGATGTGACGCCGAGTTTGCTGAGGTTGCATCCTAGGAGAGCCTTGAGATAGACTATCAGGGGGATAACTTGCCGGAGTTGTTTCCCCTGATGAGTCTTTGAGTGTTAAGGAGGACATCTCACCTCAATCATGGCGGTGTGTTTTACAGATAGGGAACTCAGAAGAGCTTGGGAGAACAATTTACAAGCCTTTCAAGAGAGTGCATCGAAAAGCAATGCTCACCGACTCCTGTTATTTTATGCCGTCGAATGTGGACTCAAACTGGCGCTAATGAAACGAGAAGGTGCAACTTGCACCGCAGACTGTCCACAACTACTGGATATACAGCATGATATCAATGCACTTCTAGATGCGCTTAAAACAGGTCGTGATTACAATTTACCCAAATCATTATCAATGGGGTTTGTTAGAATCAATCAGAAGAGAAGAGAGCGTAAAATAAGTCCGGGTCAAATTAACCAAATGTGGCGGTATGGTGGTCATCTTCATACTAACTCTCGTGACTCAAGCTCGTTTCAATCTGATATCGATATTGAAAAAGCATTACTTAAAATTTGTCAGTGGCTAGAAGACAATGAAAATTTATAGATTTCAGGAAACTATTCATCTATGAACAACTCACGGCTTTTGACTTGGTTAGATGTCCAACGGTTCATACGAGAGAAAACCTATGATGGGACTCAAATCCCCTCCGGAATCACTCGAATTGACTGTTTTTCAGATGCCTTAGAAGTTGAAATACCTTCAGAATCTAGTAAGGCTGACGTGGATAATCTCCTCAGAGATTGGTTTTTAGACCGATATAAATCGGATTCAGATTCGGATTCAATCTACTTAGATTTTGGTGAAGCGGAGCTGCCTGTTGAATTTATCGTCAAAGAACCCAGACTGAGAGCTGTACAACGAAAATTTCGTCCATTTTGGAGCAATGTTATTTATCGTCAACAGCATTTAGAGGGGGAGTCACAAACTCAGGGTTTAGACGACTTAACCCCCCTAACAGCACCGCAAATGGTCACTTTTTACTCCTTTAAAGGAGGGGTAGGTCGGACGCTCCATCTTGCTGCTTATGTCTTTGCACTACTGGATGCAGCCAAATCTCAAAATAAACCAATTACTGTTTTAGTGATTGATGCTGACTTGGAAGCTCCCGGTTTAACCTATTGGGACCAAGCGAGTCACCAGCCTGCTTTTGCTTCATTTATTGATTTTTTAGAGATTTATCACTATAGTCCTGTCCCTAAAAAAGAAGCATTAGACCTATTTGCAAAAGAAGTTAAAAAAACAGCCAAGCGAGAGGGGAAATCCACCCTCTATTTTCTGCCCGCTTTTTTAAGGCAAGAACAATTACTTGATACTCAAGTTCTTCCTGAACATTTAGCACGAACCGGGTCTTGGACTTGTAGCCAAGCCATTCATGAGTTGGGTCGTCATTTGGGTGCAGATTATGTATTTATTGACTTGCGTGCGGGATTGAGTGAGATTGCGAGTCCGCTTCTGTTTGATTCGCGGATGCAACGCTTTTTTGTGACCACGGCTGCTAGACAGTCTGTGGAAGGGCTAACCTTGGTGTTGCAACAAGTGAGCCGTCTTGCACCGGGGAGTGAGGAGATTGACTCCGGTCATTTTTATGACCCGTCAGTGTTGATAAGTTTCTTAACGCCAGAGTTAAAGCAGTTACCCGAGTTTGAAGAGGCTTTGATTCAGTTTCGGGAAGCTTATGCACAGGCACAAACTGCTGAAGAGGATGAGTTTTATTCTAAGCGACTTGAAATTTTAGAGACGGACTTTAGTCAGCAACTCCTTTATATTAATACTTGGGATGAAGCGAAAGAAAAGTTGGCAGCAACTTCTCTCATGAAGGTGGCTCAAGATTGGGCAAACAATCAACTTGAGGCGGCAACATCTGATGTCTTTCAATCAGTCTCTGATGAGCGTAAGCTGTCCTCTGTTGAAGAGGAGTTGAGGCGGTTTAAAGAAACCTGCGGTCAGTATGAATTTTCTGAAAATGGGAAAGGAGAGAGCTTGCTAGTTACGGAACCGCTGAAAAACTTGGCGGCCCATTTTCAGGATGATTTACCCAAGGTAGTTTCTTTGGGTTCTAAAGGTGCGGGTAAAACCTTTACCTATCTTCAGCTTGCACGGTTAAAATACTGGCAAAGGTTTTTGGGGACAGTATTGAGTTTTTCTCAGGAGTCACAAGAGGGGCAAACGTATATTTTTCCTTTGTTAGAGTCTGATAATCTTGCTGAATCAGCTCAGCAACAGACTCGCGAAGCACGAGAGGACTTTCGCCGTCATCTTCAGGCTCATGTTCCGGGGGAGAGTTCGGAAATGCTGATGTCAGAGTTAAGGGAAAAGGTCAAGATATTTTCGCGAGAGAGTCATGATGAGTTAGATTGGAAAGAGTTTTGGCTTGGGTTAATAGCTCAAGGGTTGAATTTGCCATTAAGCCGTTCCAGTATTTCTGAAATCAACAATTTCTTGAAAAGCCATAGTATTAAAGTTGTGATGCTGTTTGATGGATTAGAAGATGTATTTCAAGAAGCGGTGTCTAATCCGAATGAACAAGCGGCTATCCGTGCTTTGATTAACTTACCTAAGCAATTTTCAGAGTTGAGGCAATCTCATTTAGGCTTAGTTATTTTCTTAAGGTATGATTATCTAAAATATAGCATCCATCAAAATACAGCTCAATTTGAGAATTTGTATCGAGGCTATGAGTTGAGTTGGAATTTGGAGTCTTTCCTAAAACTGGTGTATTGGATGTGCGCTCAAGCTCAGGTAATGGAGGTGAGTCCAGACGAAATTGAAGGATTGAATCGGGAGGAACTTGAAGATAGACTGGAAGCCTTATGGGGAAAAAAATTAGGCAAGTCTACCAGTAAAGAAGCCTATACCAGTAACTGGGTGTTTGCTGCACTGACGGATTTTAAGGGACGACTCCAGGCTCGTGATATTGTGCGCCTACTGTATCATGCGGCTGAAATTAGTCTCAGTCAAAGTCAAGAAGTTCAATTGCAGCGATGGTCATCAGACCGTTTGCTTCCCCCTCAAGCGATTCGGCGAGCCTTGGAACCCTGTAGTCAGAAGAAAGTCGAGGAGGCGGAACAGGAATATCCCCAATTTAAGGAATGGCGAGAGACAATTCCCAAGGGGAGTGAACGGGTGGTTCCGTTTACCCTGGAGGACTTTGAGTTAGAGGCGGGACATCTGAAGTTATTGGAGGAGATGGGTGTAATTTACGAACATCGGGAAAAGAATGGTACAGTGCGTTATTATATGCCAGAGATTTTTCGGAAAGGACTGGGGTTTGAGTTAAATGGCGGCGCCAGGCCCCGAGTTCTGGCGTTGAAGCGTAAGGCGCTCAAGAGCCAGTTGTAAGTGAGTGTTTTGTCCTAGTTTTTAGTGGAGATACTCCATGATGGAACCCACACCCCGCATTATTTTCCCCCCACAGGTTCGCCGTTATGTCTATGAACGGGATAATTTTACCTGCGTCGCCTGTGGGAAGACTCACCAGGAGGCTCAATTAACGATTGACCATATTATCCCGGTCTCGAAAGGGGGGAGTCATGATTTAAGTAATCTGCAAACTCTCTGTTTTACCTGCAATCGTCTTAAAAGTAATCATGCAGACCCCCGGTTTCGCCGTCGTTATAGCGATTGAGAACGGTTAACCCCAAGGGATGGCCCCTATAATTAGGTTGAACTGAATTCTGGATTTTCGATGACGACACCCTTATCTCAAGGTCGCTCATTCTACCAATCTGAACCTCTGATTGCTCGCTTGCGGGGAATTATCCGCGATTATCCCGAGGGAGTGGGGATTATTAAGGAGTTGATTCAGAATGCGGATGATGCGGGAGCGACTCGGGTGGAAATTACCCTAGATTGGCGAACCCATGAGGCGGCGGCGGTTCCGGGGAATTTGCAGAAACTCCTGGGACCGGCCATGTTGGTCTATAACAATAGTAGCTTCGGCGATCGCGATTTTGAGAGTATCCGCAGCCTAGGACAAAGTCAGAAAGCGACGGATTTGCAGAAAACCGGACGCTTTGGGATTGGCTTTAATGCGGTGTATCACGTCACCGACTATCCCAGTTTCATCTCCCGTGAACGGCTGATTTTCTTTGACCCCCATGGGGATGCGGTTCCGGGAACCTCGAAGGCGGAACCGGGACGAGAATGGGAGTTCGCCGCGAGTGGCTGGTGGGAGGATTATCCCGAGGTGATGGCCATTTATGAAGCTGGGGGGGTTCCTCGGGGAACTCGGGATTTTCAGGGAACGCTGTTTCGTTTACCGCTGCGAACGCCGCAACAGGCTGAGGTGAGTGAGATTCGCAATCAACCCTTTGAGGAGTCCAATGTTCGGGAACTGTTGACGGAGTTGCAAGATTGCGGCGAGGAGTTGTTGTTGTTCCTCAAGTCAATTGTTGAGATTCACGTATTTGAGATTGCGGCTGATGCTGGGGGGGACCGGGAGGAGGTGTTGCGGATTACCACCGAGAATCCTGAGGAGGTGACGGCGGCTCGTCAGCAGTTGATGACGGCGATTCCGGAAACGGCGGTGGAGTTGATTGAAGCCTGTCGCCGTCAAGGGAATGTGTTGGGGTTAGTGTCGTATCGTCATCATCTCGAAACGGTGAGTTCTCAGCAGGTGACGAGTTCGAGTTGGCGGATTGTGCAGTTGCTTCGCATTGATGAGGGGGAGGAGTTGGCGATGGTGATTCGCTCCCTGTCGGAGAATCAGGAGAAGGTGTTACCTTGGACGGGAGCGGCGGCCAGGATTACAGCCAGTCGGACGAAAGGGGTTCCGGCGGCGGTTCAGGGAAAGGTGTATTGTTTTCTCCCGCTTCCGTTGGCGTCGGGATGGCCGATTCATCTGAATGGCTTTTTTAATTTAAATAGTTCTCGGGATAATCTCAGTAGTGATTCGGGACAGACGGGAAAGGACCGTCCGCGAGCGGTTTGGAATCAACGGTTGGCTCAGCATGGGTTGGCGATCGCCTGCGCGGAGTTATATCGTAGTTTGGTGGATGATATTGGCCGGGAGAGTCCCGAGGCATTTTATAAGCTGTTCCCGACGGAGAAAATTACCACCAGTCCGGCATTGGGTCAGTTACATTTAGAGGTCTTTAAGCATCTGGCTCAGCGTCCGGTGATTCGCTCCACGGTTCGGGAAG
>NZ_JAWOCL010000264.1:0-11353 GCF_046483825.1 Sodalinema sp. | reverse complement strand
GTCTATTCGTTCCGTTGTCTGTCTTAATTGCGGAACTGAACAGGACAGAGATGAGAATGCTGCCAAAAACATAGAAAAAGTCGGGGTCGGGCATACCCACGACTCTAAATGGACAAAGAACGGGCATAAGACCAGGGTTTCTGGCAATCCGATCGCTTTGTCAAACCAACCGTCAGTTAAGCCGCTTAGTCTGTTTGATTAGCCGGAGAATCCCCATCTCTTGCTTGGTGGGGAGTATGTCAACCGACACGACTACCCGACATGGAAGACTCCTTCAACCTATCGTTCTCAGTCCTCGCCTCCCCCCTCGGCTTACATCTCGGGGCCGACCTTCTGATTGCCGCCGCCTACTTCAGTTTAGCCCTGAGTCTGCTCTATCAGGTGAGTCAGATGAGTCAACGGCCCGACTCGCCCGCGACTTCGAGCCTACAATCCCTGGCCGCCTTCCTACTACTCGGGGGAGTCACCTATCTCGGGGCGATCAGTAACCTCTGGCAGCCTCAGAACTGGCTCTCAGGAACCCTCAACGGCCTCTATGCCGTGATGGCTCTATACACCGCCATCACCGTCATTCCCCGTTTACCCAGAGTCTTGTCCTTTGCCCCTCCCGAAACCCTCTCAGCCACCGAGCAACAACTGGCCACCAGCCAGGAAACCGCCCAATATCGACAGATGCTGCTGAGAGCGGTGATTGATAATATCTCCGATTTGATTTTTATCAAAGACCGGAACTTTCGTTATCTTTTAGCCAACCAAACCCTGGCCCAAGCCTTTGGCACAACCCCCGAGGCCATGGACGGCAAAGATGACGTAGAAATCGGCTTACCCCGAGATCAGATCTTTGGCGACCCAGATCAGAACCTCAACGGCTTTCGCACCGATGATCAACAGGTCATCCAACAGGGGAAAGCCCTGCGTAATAAGGATGATTATGCCAGCTTTGCCGATGGCTCCGAACATATCTTTGATACCCGAAAGCTGCCGTTGCGGGATGAGGAGGGCAACGTCTTTGCCGTTCTGGGGATATCACGAGATATCACCGAAGCCAAAGCCGCCGAACAGTCTCTCAAAGACGAACAAGCGCGACTCTTTAGCATCCTCGATGGTATCCCGGGTTTTCTTTGTCTGAAAGCCGACGATGGCTCGATCAAATTTGCCAATCGTCAATTTCGAGAAAAATTCAACCCCGAACGTCAATCCCCCCATCCGACTCTGCCACCCGAGCGTCGAGCCTTAGACTCGTCTGAGGCCAATTCAGCGAACCCGACTCACGCGATCTCCCAAACCTGGGAATGGCAAGATGAGACCACGGGCCAAACCTATCAGATGTATCAATTTCCCTTCACCGATCCCAATGGTGAGAAACGGGTGGTGCAACTCGGGATTGATATCAGCGATCGCAAACAAGTCGAAGCCGCCCTCCAAGATGCCAACACCCGCTTTGATATCGTCAACACCGCCGCTAACGATGGTCTCTGGGACATGGATCTCGTCGGAGGCGATCCTCTCCATCCCCAAAGTTCGATCTGGTACTCGCAACGCTTCCGCAACCTTCTCGGCTATACCAACGAAGAGGATCTACCCAACATCCTCGAAAGCTGGACTGGCGCTCTCCATCCAGACGATCGCGATCGCGTGCTAACCATCTTCAACGACCATGTGAAAGATGCTAGCGGCACAACCCCCTATAACGTCGAATATCGCCTCCGCCGTAAAAATGGTGAATATCGTTGGTACAGTGCCATGGGCAACACCCTACGCCGTGACGACGGAACCGCACTGCGAGTCGCCGGTTCCCTACGAGATATCACCGATCGCAAACAAGCCGAAGAAAACCTCGAAAAAATTGCCCAAGAACGGCAAGCCGAAGCCGAGGCCCTCACCCAGCAAGTCTTAAAACTCCTCGGAGAAATCAAAGGGGCCGCCAAAGGCGATCTCACCGTCAAAGCCGAAGTCAGTAATGATGTCCTCGGGGCCGTAGCCGACTCCTTCAACTACCTGATCAGTGAACTGCGCAAAGTCGTCAACGCCATCCAACAACTCGCCCAACAAGTCGACGTCAGCACCAGCGATTCGATCGCCAGCACCAATCAACTGACCCAAAAAGCCCGCAACCAAGCCCAACAACTCGAAGAGGCCCTAACCAAAATCGAGGGGATGGTCAATTCCATCAAAGAGGTCTCCGATGTCGCCCAACGGGCCGAACAAGTGGCGCAAAGTTCCGCCCAAACTGCTGAGGCTGGGGGAGTTGCCGTCGATCGCGCCGTCGAAGGCATCAACGAATTGCGGCGTACCATTGCCGACACCTCCAAGATGATGAAACGACTCGGAGAATCCTCCCAACAAATCGGCAAAATCGTCACCTCCATCTCACAAATTGCCTCCCAAACCAATCTCCTTGCCCTCAATGCCACCATCGAAGCGGCCCGGGCCGGGGAACAGGGGTTAGGCTTTGCCGTCGTCGCCGAAGAGGTCCGCAAATTAGCCGAACGCTCTGCCAGTGCCACCGAGGAAATTGCAGACATTGTCGGAACCATTCAAGCCGAAATTGGCCGCGTCATGGAAGCGATGGAAACGGGAACCCAGGAAGTCGTCGAAGGCACAGAACTGGCGGCCCAAGCCAAAACCCATTTGGTGGATATCATCCAAGTCAGCCGCGATATGAATCGTTTGGTTCAAAATATCACTCAGGCCAGTGGCAAACAGGTGACCTTTGCCGAGGAGATCTCCAGTACCATGACCGATGTCAGTCAGATTGCCGATAGTACCGCCGAAAATGCCGAAGATGTCACCACAACCCTCGATGGCCTCTCGGTTTCTGTGGGACAACTGCAAAAATCCGTTGCCAAGTTTCAAAGTTAGCCGTAGCTGCGGTCCAAGGGCGAACCATGGATGATTTCAGTGCCTTACTCGGAACCTTTATCGCCGAAAGCGAGGAGTTTTTGCGCTCGATGGAGACAATCCTCCTGGCGATGGAGACTTCGAGTTCAACGTCGGATAAAGAAAAACAGGTACAACACCTATTCCGGGCGGCCCATTCGATTAAAGGGTCGGCCTCGATGTTTGGTCTCACGGAACTGTCCACGGCGGCCCATACCCTGGAAGATTGTTTCGGCATCTTGCGCGATCGCGCTGACCTGAATCAGCTTGATGGCGAGCTGATTAACGACCTCCTCTCTGGGGTGGATATCCTCAAGGGGCTATTGGAGAAAACTCGTACTCAGGCGGCGATCGCCCCCGAGGATTATCAGGATCTCCTACCCCTGAAACAGACCCTGGAGACGCGCTATCAGGCGCAGGAGACGTCGGAAGCAGAGGACGAAGAGGAACCCGTCAACTCCAGTCTGATACGGGGCATTTTTGAAATGGAACTGCCCCCCCTATTGGAGAGGTTTGAGACCCTCATCACTCAGGTCAACCCAGATAACCTCAGTCAGACACAAAGCCAACTCGAAGAGCTTTACCAACAACTGTCGGGGATGGCGCAACTCTTGAACTTACCCGATATCGCCGCCATTATTGACCCCTTACCCAAATGGCTGACGCGCCCCGAGATGGCGATCGAGGAACTTCAACGCCAGGGCTATCCCCTGATTGCCGCGTTAGAACAGGCTCGCCAACGCCGCTTAGGACGGGCCGACCCTGACCCGGAATCCCAAAGACCCGAGGCGGCGGAGTCTGAACCGTCGCCAGACTTCTCCGCTAGTTCACAACGGCCCACTATCCGCGTGGATGTTCAGTCCCTGACGGAGTTAGTCAATTGGGTGGGAGAATTGGTCATTCACCGCACTCATTTAGAAGTGCAACAGGCCCAACTGCGCAGTGAAGCCAAACGCATTCGCCGCAGTGTCTTGGAGTTAAATCTATTTGGCCGGGACTTGCGGGATGAATACGATCGCCTGACCGTTGAGCCTCATCAGACTGTGTCTGATGGTCAAAATCGGGGTTTCGACCCCCTAGAACTCGATCGCTATAGTGATTTCCATAGTACCGCCCAGTCGGTGATTGAAACGACCCAGGCCATCGCCCAATCCAGTGGACGGATTGACGACCTCTCCCTACAACTCGATCGCAACACCGAGCAGATTCGCCGCATTACCGACCGACTGCGATCGCGGGTCTATAACCTACGAGTGGTTCCCTTCAGCCGTTGTGTCGATCATCTGCCTCGGGCCTTACGGGAGTTATGCCGCCAGCACCATAAAGAGGTCAACTTAGTCCTGTTAGGCCGAGATACCAAACTCGATGAAAGTTTAGTTGATGCCCTACGTGACCCCCTCATTCAACTGGTTCGTAATGCCTTTGATCATGGCATTGAATCCCCAGAGGAACGGCGAGAAGCGGGCAAACCCCCCAGCGGTGAGATTGAAATTGCGGCGAGTCATCAAGGGGGACAAACGCTCATTACCCTCACCGATGATGGACGAGGAATTGATGCCAACGCCATCCGACACCAGGCGATCGCCCAAGGAATCATTGACGCAGAACAGGCAGAAACCCTCTCCCTGAACGATATCTACGATTTCCTCCTCTTACCCGGCTTCACCACCCGGACTCAGACGAACCAACTCTCAGGACGGGGGGTGGGCCTCGATGTGGTGACCACCAACCTACGCCAAGTCCGAGGAACTCTGAAGGTCGATTCTCAACCGGGTAAGGGAAGTCGCTTTATGATCAAGCTTCCTTTAATGTTATCCATCACCAATGCCCTGTTGGTACGAGTGGATCATCAAACCCTGGCGATTCCCCTAGATGCTGTTGAGGAAATTCTCCAGATTGAGGCGAGTCACTTGCAAATGGTGGGTGATCAAACGATGCTACCCTGGCGCGATGAGTTTATCCGTCTCACCCGACTACAAGATCTACTACATTACAAGTATCCCAGTGATGATGAACCCTCCCCGGACCCCCTAAATCAAGATACAATTCCGGTGTTGGTTCTGGCTTCAGCAGAAGGAGTCCTCGCCATCGCCGTCGAACGCTTACTCGGTCAGCAAGAGATTGTCGTTAAACCCATTCCCCCCCCGTTAGTGAAGCCTCCGGGACTGATGGGCAGTACGATTTTAGGAGATGGTCGTGTTGTCCTGATTGTGGATGCCGATGACCTCATTACTCAAGTGCAACCGACGGAAACCGTGACGATGACGCCCCGAGACGGTGAGCGTCACGTCCATCCCCTCTCTGGGGAATCGGTGTCGCAAATTTTGGTGGTCGATGATGCTTATACGATTCGTCAGTTACTCTCGTTGTTATTGCAGGGCGCTCACTACCGAGTTGAACTCGCAAAAGATGGACAAGAAGCCTTTGATAAGTTGCTTGGAGGACTCTCCTGTGATTTGGTGATTGCCGATATTGAAATGCCCAAAATGGATGGATTTGAACTGTTAGAGGCAATTAAAGCACAGCCGGAGTTATGCCAAATTCCGGTGGCCATGCTCACGTCTCGTAGTGGGTCAAAACATCGTCAACGGGCCTTAGAACTCGGCGCTGCGGACTATTTCACGAAGCCCTACAATGAAGCTGCGTTACTCGCGGCGATCGCCAACATCTTAAGCCCGTCCCCTAATCCTCAATAATTTTCCCTAATTATGGTCATCCTAAGTGCGGTCTTACATCCTCGTCTGCGCCGGTTTAATCTAAAGACCCGGCAACGAAGCCTCAAGCAAAAATTAGTAGTTCTGAACGTTGAGCAGGATGAGTATGGGATTCCAATCAATCAGGTCATTCGGGTGTTGCCAACGGCTGAAATTCATGGAACCTTTAATTACGGACATGGACTGATTCAAAATCAAGGTAAGACAATTTCGGTGCTTGATTTAGGGGTTTTATTGTTTAAAAACCCCCCTAATTTAGAACCCAATTACTTACTCATTTGTCAAAACCAGAGCGGCGAAGAATTTGCGATACCCACCGATCGTTTGCCCAGGGTGTTAGATGTCGCAGAGGAGCAACTTGCCGATGTTCCCGCCTCTTATCGTCAGGGGCCGTTCGGGTTGGCGTTAGAAAAGGTTGTCAATCTGCCCGAGGATCAGGTTTTGCTGTATCTCAACCTAGAGCAACTTCTCGCCCTGGCTGTGGCCGAGTCTGACCCGGACGTTGAACCGCCTAAAGGGGGCGATGATGGCTCTCCAAGGCTCCGCGATCGCCCTGAAGCGGCCGAGAAGCCGATAGAATAGGGGGGATGGGGGGCAGTCTCGGTCTTCAACTTCTCTTTGAGACTAGACATCCTAGCCGCTGTTCCCATTCTAATTATTCGTCCATTAACCCTTGCTAGTCCTGTGAACCGTCATGTGGAACCTTGATGCTTTCGCCATCCGTCCCGACTTCTACTTTCAAATTGCCTTCACCCTAACCGTCAGTGGTTTATTCTTCTGGCAAGTTTGGGTGGCCTGGAAAGCGGTTCGTAAGTGAGTCTCGGGAAGGTCTATCTCGTCGGCGCAGGCGTCGGCGATGCCAAGTATCTCACCCAGCGAGGGCGACAGGTTCTCGCTCAGGCTGAGGTACTCATTTATGATGCCTTGGCCGACCATCGTTTACTCGAGTTGGTTCCGGCTGACTGTCTCTGCCTAGATATGGGCAAACGGGGGGGACAACCGAGTCCCCCCCAGGGCGAGATTGATCGGCTTCTGGTGGCCTATTGTGGCCAAGGTCGGCGGGTGGTGCGTCTCAAAGCCGGAGATCCCTTTATTTTTGGTCGTAGTGCCTCGGAACTGCGGGCGTTACGAGGGGCAAACTGTCCGGTTGAGGTGGTTCCGGGGATTTCCTCGGCGTTGGCGGCCCCATTGCTGGCGGGCATCCCTCTGACCGATCATCAACTCAGTCCCGGCTTTGCGGTGTTTACGGGTCACGACCTGGCGGCCCTAGACTGGCTGGCGTTGGCCCGCCTACCAACGTTAGTGTTTCTCATGGCGGGACGGAATCTGGGGGCCATTTGCCAAAAACTCATCGATCATGGCAAACTGCCCAACACACCGGTGGCTATGATTCGCGCCTGTGGTCGGCCCGAACAACGAGTCTGGACGGGAACCCTAGAGACGATTGACCGACAGACTCGGGGGGAAAAACGATCGCCAACGGTGATTGTCATCGGTGAGGTGGTGTCGTTGCGTAATGTGTTTGGAGAGACGGCTATGGTGGCATCTGAGATGGGATTACAGGGAAAAACGATTCTGGTGACGCGATCGACGGGACAGTCGAGTGATTTTTGCGATCGCCTGCAAAACCACGGCGCAATTCCCCTCTCGACTCCCGCCTTAGAGATTGTCCCACCGTCGAGTTGGCAGCCCTTAGATGGGGCGATCGCCCAACTGGATCAGGTGGATTGGCTCATTCTCACCTCTAGTAATGGGGTGGAATTCTTCCTGGATCGCCTCTTAACGCTCGGGCAAGACCTGCGCAGCTTGGCGCACCTCAAAATTGCCGTTGTGGGCAAAAAGACGGCTCGTGTGCTGAAAGAGCGGGGCTTAACTGCCGATTTTATACCCCCAAACTTTGTGGCTGATTCCTTGGTGGAGCGGTTCCCGGAGTCGGTGGGGGGCCAAACGATTCTCTTTCCTCGGGTGGAGACGGGAGGGCGCGAGGTCCTGGTGCGTCAGTTCCGGGAAGCGGGGGCGAAGGTATTAGAAGCGCCCGCCTATGAGTCTCGCTGTCCTGAACAACTGGACCCTCAGGCGTTGGCGGCCTTGCGTCAGGGAACGGTGGATGTGGTGACCTTCGCCAGTTCTAAGACGGTGCGTAACTTCGCTCGGCTGATTGAGACGGCGGGGGATATTTCTTTAGAGGGGGTGGCGATCGCCTCGATTGGCCCCCAAACCAGCCAAAGTTGTGAGCAAGCCTGGGGTCGCTGCGACATTGAAGCCGAAGAATTTACCATTGAGGGGTTAGAACGGGCGATTCTCGATTGGGCGATCGCATTCCATCCCTAAACTCTTATAACCATCCCTTATAATGGACATTAGCTTGGCTGGGGTGGCGACCTTGGCTCAGAATAAACAGGACGCACTCAAACCATCCACACGATAGAAGTCCTGTGTCGAATGAGTGCTGTCGGTTATTAAGTGTTCATTGTTAATTGTTAAAAGGGTTAATTTCAATTTGTAATGCTGAACGGATCTCTCCTACAAAAACTCGTCGAACGGCAAAACGCTCAAACCCGTCGCACGCCACCGATTAACTACGGGGTGTACTATAAAAACACCCTCGTTGCCCTCTGTCACGCCCTCGAAGATAGCATCCTAGAGTCAGACGGTAACCCTATCATGATTACCGCCTTCCAACGGGGGAAATGGTATCTCCAGGAAGCCGATCGCTACGGAGAAATTGCCGACAAGGCTCAGGATATTGTCATTCTGGCGGCCCCCGATTCGGGCTTCCGGGAGCATCCCACCAGTCAAAAAGCCAACGTTGAACTCGTCTCCCTTGCTCCTGATGATCCCGTGGCTCAAGAATGGCATTTGCTGATTCTCTCTCCCGGCTATACGGCCATGGTCTTGTGTCAGGAACTCTCGGAGGCGGATTACGGCAAAACGGGGGTTCCCGAGGTAGATGTCGAGCGCAAGTTTTATGGGTTTTGGACTTTTGAACCGGAGTTAGTCGTCGCCGCCGTGGAGTTGGCTATTGAGCATATTCAACCGCTACAAGCGGATCTAGCTCAATCCCTCAAAGCGCGGGTGGCCGACATTGAAGGCCAACTGTTGCATCATCGCAGTGCTGACGTGGCCCAGGTCTCCAAAGACTTAAATCCTATTGTCTCGCGGGTGGTTCGTTATCTGAGTGACTGTCATGAGGGACTCGGCGAAACCATCAACGCGGACGTTTTCCCCCACCAGCCTGAACTCGAACGCAACATTGTCTCGAACAAGTTGCAGGCCTTCCTACGCATGGCCCAACTGATTGATTTAACCGATCTGCAAAACCCCCACGCCGCCAGCGAAGTTTCGGGGCTGTGTGAGGCCTTTGCACAAATCCTCGATCTGCCCTCTTGGCAGGTGAAACGGTTACGTCTAGCGGGATTGTTGCATCGAATTGACTATTTGCCCCAACATGAACCCGATTTGGGAGAGATTCGGGCTGAGAGTCACAACTCGGCTCTGAGTTGTCCCCTCTATCCTGGACGACAATCCTTGCGGATGATGCCCCAACTCAAGGCGATCGCCCAAATTATCACCCACCAAAGTGAACATTGGGATGGCTCGGGAACACCGGGGGGCTTAAGCTACGATGAGATTCCCCTAGAATGCCGCATTTTGGGGCTACTGGTGGAGTTTCAACGACGGCTGAATCAGTTGACTCAAGACAAACCTCGTTCTGAGGCGTTGACTCAAGCCTTGTCTGACTGTCAAGCCGCCAGTGGTCGCCGTTGGGACCCGAAACTGGTTGAAACGCTGACGCTTCTGGTGATGGCTCTACAACAGGGAATGACGCTTCCTCAGGAAGCCTTTAAACTGCGATCGGGCCTCTGGCTGCTGAACCCAGAGCAAAACCCGGATCTATTCCCTGGCCAATCGCTGCATCCCTCAGCCAGCACCGCCTAATTGCTCTCTTCTTGACGACTCTTTGTCTAGCCATCGAAGATTGCTGGATTGATACTCTGAGTTAGGCGAGAATCCCCCACCTGTTACCGGTTGTCTGTTGGCTTCTTTTCCCCTGTTTTTTGTCCTATTTAGACCCATTTTTGCTATACCATGACTGCTCTTGACGCACTTGAATTTGGACAACCCAAGCACCTCCGAGGTGCCGATCTTGAGGATCAAACCTTGTCGGGGTTGGATTTACAAAACATGGACTTGGCCGGTGCGAGACTCTCCGGCGCGAACTTGGTTCGCGCCAACTTAGAGGCGGCGCATCTCGAAGGGGCCAATTGTTTGGGGGCTAACTTCGATCACAGTAATCTACGGGCTAATCTCGTTGGTATCAATCTCATGCAAGCGAGTTTACAGGGAACCGATCTGCGCGGGGCCAATTTACGGGGGGCCACCCTCATGGGGGCGAATCTCCAGGCGGCCAGTTTAGCTGGGGCGTTTCTCAGTGGGGCCAATTTGGTGGGGGTGAATCTGATGGGGGCTGATTTACGGGGGGCTGATTTGCGCGGGGCCAATTTTAGCCGCAGTAATCTCAGCGGGGCGAATCTCTCTCAGGCGGATTTACAAGGGGCGAATCTTTCTGAGGCGGATTTGGAGGAGGCGAATTTAGGACAAGCCAATTTACAGGGGGCGAACTTGGTGCGAGCGAATTTCCTTTGTGCTAATTTGGAAAACACAAAGTTAGACGGGGCAACTCATTCGGAAGCCTGTTGGACGGGAACGGTTCTTGATGGTGAGGGTGATAGGATTAAGTCCCTAGATTAAGATGCTAGATTAAGCCCATTTATCTAAAATGGCGAAGATAAAATTAAGGCTTAAATAGCCTACAAATAGGGACAGGATAATAAATAAACCGATGTTTAAGATATCTTGAATATTGGTTTTCATGATGAAGAAGGCAAAAGGTAAGAGGCAAACGGCAAACGGCAAGTGGTGCGATCGCTTCGGAGAATCGAGAAATTTAGCTAATTCAGGAGATTGGGCATGAATGTTGTTGAGTCTTTGAAAATGGCGGGCCAAACTCTGCTGGCGAATAAACTTCGCAGTAGTTTGACGATGTTGGGGATTATTATCGGCAATGCTTCGGTAATTGCAACCATTGGTATTGGTGAAGGGGCGCAGACGTTTGTCTCGGATCAGGTTTCGTCTTTAGGAACCAATTTACTCTTTATTGTCCCCGGTAGTCCTGATGCACAACGCCGTCCTGTGCGCCCCCCTCAAACGTTAGTCTTAGAGGATGCCGAGGCGATCGCCGAACAAGTCCCCGGAGTCGATCGCGTTGCCCCGCAACTCAATGGCAGTGAACTGGTATCCTACCGTAATCGTAACATTTCGGCGGCCCTGTACGGCACAACGCCCGAGTTACTGCCCGTCCGGAATTTTGCCGTCGCCCAGGGGCGTTTTATCAATGACTTAGATATCCGCCGCAATCAAAAAGTGGTGGCCCTCGGGTCGGAAATTGCCGAACAACTCTATAGCAATGTTGACCCCATTGGGCAAACTCTACGAATCAAGAATGTCAGTTTTCGGGTGGTGGGAGTGATGGAACCGAAGGGGTCAACCTTTGGCACAAACCTGGATGAGACGGTGTTTCTGCCCATCACCACCATGGCCAATCAAATTGTAGGGCAGGGTTCTCCCTATGGGTTAACGGTGACGTTTATCAATGTCAGTGTTATCGATGAGAGTCAGATGCGGGCGACGCAGTTTCAAATCGAGAACCTGTTACGGCTGCGTCACCGTATCGTCAATGAAGATGATTTCACCGTTCG
>NZ_JAWOCL010000233.1:0-7160 GCF_046483825.1 Sodalinema sp. | reverse complement strand
GTTGGATGTGGATTGTGTGGTGGAGATTACGACGCGGGCGGATTATTACCGTTTAGCGGAGCAGTTACGGAGCGTGGGATTGGAGGAGGATCAGGGGAAAAATGCACCGTTATGTCGTTGGCGTTATAATGACCTCATTATTGATGTAATGCCCTGTAATGAGTCAGTGTTGGGTTTTACCAATCGTTGGTATTCAGAAGCGATCGCCCATCGAGTGAGTTACCCTTTGCCTGATGGTCAAGAGATTTGGATTTTCCCGCCGATTTATTTTCTAGCGAGTAAGGTTGAGGCGTTTGAGGGACGAGGTGGAGATTTGCGCCTTTCTAAGGATATAGAAGATATTGTCCTGTTGTTGGACGGATGTGAGGGATTATTGACAAATTATCGAGGGGCTAACCCGGGGGTTAAAAAATTTTTACGGTCTTGGTTTCAACAAAATCGAGAACCATTAAGGGAAGCAATTTATGCTTTTTTGCCTTCGTCTAGTGAAGGAAGAGAGGACTTTATTTTTACTTTACTCGATGAGCTTTGCCAAGAAAATCAAGAAGAGTTATAGGACTTTTTTAAGGGCTTACAGGGCTTATCCCGAACGGGCGCAAGGACTTTAACTGCCAGAGTTTGTCCAATACAAAAAATCGACGCAGCGACCTTTATGCGAGCCATGTTGAGACGTTATGGAGAATTAGACTGTTGAGCTTGTTTAGCCCGCCAAGCCCCATAAACAAGTCTCAGGGCTTCTTTGGAAACACGATCGCTCAAATAGGTCCATAACACCTCTAAGGTTGCCCCCGGATGGCGATCGCAGACCCCTTCAATCTCCCGTTGCTGTTCTGGGGTCACCAACCGATCTAAATCCACCGGTTGCCCCATTTCCAACAGTTCCGCCAGGTGGCGCACAATGCGAGAGGGACGTAAATTGCGTTCCTGGGCGATCGCCTCAACATCCAATCCCTTCTGATGCAACTCCAGACTATAGAGATGCGTTGAACTCGGTTCCTGGCTGCGGGGGAAGCGATGGCCCTCCCGTTTAATCACCGCTTTCACTAAGCGAATTTCCTCATAGGGATAGACTCCCGCCAGATACTCATACACCGGTTTCAACTTATCCGTATTCAGGGCCTGAATCGCTTGGCGAATTGGCTGTTGATGATCCGGGGGAACGAGAGTATTGATATCAATGGCTTCTCCCGCTTGTAGGAGTCGTTCGAGATGGCCATAAATGGTACTGGGGGAAAGATTACGAGCCAGGGCAATCTCCTGAACGCTTTTTCCCTGTTGACATAAGGCTAGGGTTTCTCGGTGTGTCTCACCTAGAGTTGTGGTGGATGGGGTGCTGGCGTAGCGCTTGGGAGGGGCGCTAGCTTTGCCTGTGGTAAACTCGCGAATCAGGGCCACAAAGCGATCGCCATAATGCTCCAGTTTATAACGTCCGACCCCCGACAGTTGCCCAAACTCCGCCAAGGTTTGGGGCTGTTGCTGGGCCATCAGCCGTAGGGTGGAGTCCGGGAAAATGGTGTAAGGCGCTGCTGAGCGTTCATTGGCGATTTGCTTGCGTAAGGCCCGCAGTTGGAACATGAGGGCATCGGCTTCGGCGGCTAAGGGGCTACGGCGATCCTCTAAGGCACTCACCGAACGGGGAACGGCCACTTCCACCTTACGCTGTTTACGCATAATCTCCCAACTGAGGGCATTGAGTTTCAGAACCGGATAACCGTCATCCGTTTCATCCACAAAGCCGCGATGTTTCAGGGTTCGGGCTAAGGCCCGCCATTGATCAGCGGTGCGATCTTTGCCAATTCCATAGGTTGAGAGGCGATCGTGGCGATATTTCTTGATTTTCTCCTTTCTTGAGCCTCGCAACACGTCAATAATATGGGCCACCCCAAACCGTTCCCGACAACGGGCCACACAGGAGAGGAACTTCATCGCTTCGATGGTCCAATCCTCCACAGGCTTAGGATTGCGGCAATTATCACAGGTTTGACAGGGTTCGCCGAGGGTTTCGCCAAAGTAGCGCAGGAGGATACTGGGGCGACATTCGGTACTGTCAGCGTAGTCGATGACTTGGCGCAACTGTTGACGGGCAATTCGTTGTTCCTGTTCATCGGCTTTTTGGCCGATAATCCACTCGACTTTGCTGACATCGCCGTAACTGAGAAAGAGGATACATCGGGCCGGTTCTCCGTCACGGCCGGCGCGGCCGGTTTCTTGGTAATAGCTTTCTAGGGTTTTGGGTAAGTCATAGTGAATGACAAAGCGCACATCGGGTTTGTTGATTCCCATTCCGAAGGCGATGGTGGCCACGATCACTTGCACATCGTCACGGATGAAGCGGGTTTGGTTGTTGGAGCGATCCTGATCACTCATTCCCGCATGATAGGGAAGGGCATCGATGCCATCTCGGCGCAGTTTGTCGGCCAGTTCGTCCACTTGGCGACGGCTGAGACAGTAGATGATCCCGGCGCCGCCTTGGCGTACCAGTTGGTAGATTTGATTGTAGCTGTCCCGTTTTTTGGGGCGCACTTCGTAGGCCAGGTTGGCCCGGTAGAAGCTGGCGATATGGACTTGTGGCTGTTTGAGGGATAGTTGCTGGATGATATCCTGGCGGACGCGATCGGTGGCGGTGGCGGTGAGGGCCGTGACGGGGACGTCGGGGTAATGGTGGCGTAGTCGTGAGAGTTGGCGATAGTCTGGGCGGAAGTCATGGCCCCATTCTGAGACGCAGTGGGCCTCGTCGATGGCGAAGCCGGAGAGGCCCGATTGCGATCGCACCTGGTTGAGTAAGTCTAGGAAATGGTCACTTAACAGTCGTTCGGGGGCGACGTAGAGGAGTTTAATTTGCCCCTGAAGGACGGCCCGGATGCGATCGCGAGCTTCGAGACCGTTTAGGGTACTATTAAGGAATGTTGCTCCCAATCCGTTGGCTTGCAGGCTATCGACTTGATCTTGCATCAAGGCAATCAGGGGGGAGACGACGACGGTTACCCCTGGACGTAATAAGGCCGGAAGTTGGAAGCATAAGGATTTTCCGCCCCCAGTGGGCATGATGACCAGTTGATCGCGGTTTTGCAGGGACGCTTCAACGATCGCCTGTTGTCCGGGACGGAAGCGATCGTAGCCAAAATACTGTTTGAGAGCGCGATCGAGGGAGTCTGTTAGGGGAGCAGAAGCAGACACGAATCCTGTTTTGAGGGGATGAATCACCTGCATTCTACCAGAGATCCTAACTTGTGGACCTTGGCAGGTCTGAATCCGCTGCTGCGATCGCTCAGCTTCACCGCCCTCTCCGAGGAAGAAGGATTCATGGGTTCGATTAACCGTTAACCGTAAGGGCATAACTTTTCAAGCAGACGGTTTTTGATTACAATAAAGCCACGATTCAGTGATCATCATTCGTGGCTAGAGATCTATCTTTTTATTGATTGAGTCCTCGATATTTATACCAATTTTCAGAAGTCGTGCCATAGATGTCTGTCGGGGAAACCACCCCTAAACCCTCCCAGGAGGGGATAGCCGTTCGCCTTCCTCGGTATCAGATATATAGCAAGCATTTCGGAAATGGTATTATACTACAATCCGGCAGCCAATTCCTTTCATTTTAAGTACTAATCTCCATGGATAATTTACCCCAATGGCTACCCGATACTCCCATCGTCCCCTTTACTGTATTACTGTTAGTTGTCCTAACGGTTCCGCCATTATTCGAACGCTTGAAACTGCCCGGTCTAGTGGGACTCATTGCCGCTGGTGTCGTTCTCGGCAATGATGGTTTAGGGCTTCTCGATCCCGCCGATGATTATATGAAATTGTTTACAGACATTGGTAAAATTTACCTAATGTTTGTCGCTGGACTAGAAATTGATTTAGCCGAATTTCAGCGTAAAAAAGACCGGTCGTTGGTCTTTGGAATTGCCACGTTTACAATTCCTCTAGTGGGAGGTGCGTTGATGGCGACCGCCTTTGGCTATAGCTTAAATGCGTCTGTTTTAATTGGTTCCTTGCTCGCCTCTCATACGCTCTTAGGTTATCCAATTGTCAGTCGCCTTGGGGTGGCCGGAAATGAAGCGGTGACGGTCACCATTGGCGCAACCATTTTTACCGATATTGCCGCATTATTAGTCTTAGCCATCTGTGTTTCAATTCATGGCGGTGATTTTTCGGCTACCAGTTTGGTGATTCAAATTACAGCCCTGGCTCTCTATACGGGGGCTGTCTTGGTGGGCTTAGATCGAGCTGGAAAGCTTTATTTTAAGCGTACTGGTGATGAAGAAAGTAATCAGTTCCTCTTTATTCTTTTGGCAGTCTTCTTGGCAGCAGTGGGCGCTCAAGTTATTAATGTTGACCAAATTGTTGGCGCTTTTTTGGCTGGATTAGCGGTCAATGATGTAGT
Source organism: Sodalinema sp. (assembly GCF_046483825.1). Lineage (NCBI taxonomy): Bacteria > Bacillati > Cyanobacteriota > Cyanophyceae > Oscillatoriales > Oscillatoriaceae > Sodalinema > Sodalinema sp. Next base: position 2,770 of record NZ_JAWOCL010000233.1, on the reverse strand, counting down.
CGGTCGTGGCCCCGTGGAAAATAAGGTTGAGTTTGTCGGCAGTACCCTATTTATTCCCTTCTTTTTTGTGGGAATGGGTTTACTCTTGGACCTCTCGGCATTTATGGAGAGCTTTACGGAGAACTTGGGGTTTGTGATTGCTATTGTTGTGACCTTGGTGACAGCAAAATTTATCGCCTCGATGGCCATTAAAGTCATCTATAACTATAGTTGGAATAGTACAATGACCATGTGGTCGTTGTCGATTCCTCAGGTGGCGGCAACCTTGGCGGCGGCGTTGGCTGGATTCAATGCGGGGTTAATTCCCGACTCTGTGTTTAATAGTGTTGTGGTTTTGATGTTGATTACCTCGGTAATTGGTCCGTTGGCAACGTCCCATTTTGCTCGCAAGTTACCGTTATCTGGAGGAAGTGTAGGAGAGAGAGATACTGACGAAAATCCCGATTTGCCTCCCTTAACCTTTTTCCCAAAAGAAAAACCCTTTAAGGTGGTTGTGCCGGTTTCAAATCCCCTAACGGAACGCTATCTTATTGAAATGGCAGCCATTGTAGCTCGTCAGCGTTCGGGATCGATTGTACCATTGGCGATCGCCGAGGCTCATTTACAGATGGACGAACCGGAGTTAGATGTGGCGATTCGCCGCAGTGAACGGCTATTGCAACGAGCGATTGAGGTGAGTAATGAGTTTGAAGTCGAGGCGATGCCTCGGATTCGTATTGATAGTGATGTGGCTCATGGTATTAGTCGCACGGCACGGGAGGAGAATGCTAGTACGATTGTTATGGGTTGGAATGAGAACATTGGCATTCGAGCGCGTTTGTTTGGGAGTGTCGTAGATAGTGTGTTTTGGTCCTCTCATTGTCCGGTGGGGGTGATGCGTTTGTTAGATGATCCTCTCAATATTCATCAAATTTTGGTTCCTGTGAAAAGTTTGGCCCCGCAGGTGATGGAGGCGATGCGGTTTGCTCAGTTGTTTGCGGAGTCTAATCAGGCGGAGTTAACCTTGCTACATATCTGCGATCGCCGCACCACACCGGAGCAAATTCAAGCCTTTGAAACCTCGTTAATGACGATATTTCATGGTGGGGGATCTCAGGTTCCCGCTCAGATGAAAACTGTGGTTTCTGATGATATTGCTCAATCGATTTTAGAAGCGTCTCAAGAGGTGGATATGGTGGTTCTCTGTTCCCGGCGACGGCGTACGGCTGGGGGATTGGCGGTGAGTGACGTGGCGACGAAGATTTTGGGACAGATTACCTGTTCGATGGTGTTGTTTGGAGAACCTCATTGGTAGAGATGTCGAAGCCAAAGTTACGGCGATCGCTGTTGCAGTCTCGTCGTCAGTTGTCTGAGGGGGACTGGCGCGATCGCAGCGATCGCATCTGTGAACAAATCCGCCAATGTCCCCGGTTTCAGTCGGCCCAAACGGTTCTCAGTTATGTCAGTTTTCGCCGGGAACCCGATGTCTTGGGATTGGTGAGCGGGGAGCGTCGTTGGGGATTTCCTCGTTGTGTGGGAGAGTCGTTACTGTGGCATTCTTGGCAAGTCGGCGATCGTTGGGTTCCCGGTGCATTTGGGATTCTCGAACCCCATCCCGATTCCCCCCAGATTGCTCCTGAAACGGTGGATTTAATCTTAGTTCCGGCGGTGGCTTGCGATACACGGGGATATCGCCTGGGATATGGCGGCGGGTTTTACGATCGCCTCCTCAGTCAACCCCAGTGGCGAGAGATTCCCACGTTGGGGATTGTCTTTGAGTTCGCCTATCTCGCGGAGTTACCCATTGAACCCTGGGATTGTCCCCTGACGGGAGTTTGCACCGAGGCGCGATGGGTCGAAACCCGCTCCTGAGGGCAATGCTACATTAGAACCATCGCGCCTCTCCTCAAAACCGCCATGACAGTCAGAAAAAACCCGACCTCCTTCCCGGATCACACCCAACTCCCCTGTGAGGATGAAGCCTCCTTGGAAGATGGGACAGAAACCTTTGCTCCCTTACCGGATCACACCCAACTCCCCTGTGAGGATGGAACCTTCGTGAAACACTTTCAAGAACATCCGCAAAGCATTCTCCTCACGGATTCGATTCTCCCTATCCTCAACGCCAAACATCCCGAGGGAGATTACTGCATCGGTCAAGATAGTGGAATTTACTGGCGCATCACCGATCCTCCCCTCCGGGGTGCCGTCTCTCCCGATTGGTTTTATGTCCCCAACGTTCCCGCCACGTTAGATGGACAAGCGCGGCGTTCCTACGTCCTTTGGCAAGAACATATCCCCCCCGAGATTGTTATCGAGTTTGTCTCAGGGACGGGAGCTGAGGAACGGGATAAAACCCCCTGGACGGGCAAATTTTGGGTTTATGAAACGGTGATTCGTCCCGCGTACTACGCGATTTATGAGGTGCGACGGGCCACGGTGGAGGTGTATGGCTTGGTTCGCATATTTTCGGTCCCTGATTGGCGGGTTTACTGCTGAAAATGATGACTTTAATCAGTCCATCGACACCGCCTTTGAAGTTGGTGGAACTCCGATCATCGTGCCGATGCTTTATCTGGGTGGTACCTTTGACGTTCCGGTAGCCGACGTTCGCCTTGGTGCTGAGCTTAAGACCTTGCCAATCGGCGATACCAACATCACTGACTTTGAAGTGAAGGGCACCTGGTTCGCTCCGTTGCCGACCAACATGCTGGTCAAGCTGGGCGTTGAAGCAGGCTACCGCAACTACGGCCTGACCATCGGTGACTCGACGCTGGGCGCCGATACGTCC
>NZ_JAWOCL010000206.1:0-17420 GCF_046483825.1 Sodalinema sp. | reverse complement strand
GGAGCCAACACCCTCGCCACCTGGGCTAAATTAGCCATCAATGGATTATCCATATAACCTTTCCTTTAAAACGGTGATCGCTAACTCCTGCTCCCGTACCTTGCCAATGCGTAGAGCATCCACGAGACAGACAAGTTCGTAAAAACGGCGATCGTTCCCAATGATTTCTGGAAGTTGCTTATACAACGGCTTGATTTCCTGTCCTTTGACCTTCCCTCTAGAAAACGCCCAAACATAAGGCATTGGCTCACTAACCACCAAAAGACTCTTAAGCAGTTCTGCAGAATGAGCTGTTGGAATACCCCGCTTTAAATTGCCCACTGTTGCCGGAAACACATACTTAACCCCATGTACCAAAAATTCTAGCAACGCCTCCCGCATCACCTGACGATGGTTTCGATGGTATAAACGGGAAACCTCACAACGCTTTAACGACTCATAGACAACAGAGGTACTGGTTTTTAGTGACAAAGCTAACTGCTCATAGGTCCAGTCTCCTTGCCAACAATGAACTTTGAGTAAAATTACCACATCTTGAGGTTTGAGCATCAATTCAGCACTTCAGCATTTTAGGGTAGTGGCTTCCATTTTATTCGATATTCTCGAATTTAGAATAAAATCCCAAAATCCCTTGTGCAGCAAGCTTAGTCAACTATCCAATTCGCCATAACGTCTCAACATGGCTCGGATAAACGCCGCCGCATCAGTTTTTTGCCTCGCCCCCGACTCCGGCAGCCAAAGCCCTCGCGCCCGCTCTGGATAAGCCCATAACTCCAAATGGGGGACGGGGGGATCGGCATAAAAGCGATCGCCTCCTACCCCCAACCAGCCCGACTGCTCATCGGTGGTCTGATCATGACTGAGGCGATGCAAGGGAAAGGTTCCCAAACGAGGAACCCCCCAACCATCTAAGGCAATGAGGGCCTTAACCGTTCCCCCCTGCTGTTGCCAGCTCCAGGCGGCTCCCATCGCCCCAACGACTCCGGCACTAAATGCCAAAAAACAAGGCTGTTCTAGCCCCTGCTGGCGGGCGTAATCGAGGACATGCAGGGGGGAATAGGGGGGATGGGTTGACGTGGGTAAAACGAGGACTGACTCTAGCCCCAAAACTTGGCAAAACCGCTCTGTGAGACTGGAGGGGTGAACCCCTGGACATAGACAAAGGGTCATAGCGGCTCAAGCCTCTTAATAATTCTGTAACGACATCAGGCAAAATGCCTGTGTTATCTTGGCACTACTGGCTGTAACGTGCAAAATCCGTTGCAGTGTATTAGATCGCTTCAGAGGAGACTGTCATCTTGGTTGTTACCCACGAACAGACCACCCATTCATCCAATTCCACGCCATCGGATCATCGCGTCGCCGTTCTCTTGATGGGATACGGTGAAGTCGAGAGCTATGAGGACTTCGCCAACTACAATGAACAGGCCTTGCACCTGCTCACGGCTAAGTTCGCTCCGGTTCCCGATTGGCTCTATCCCCCCTTGGCTCGACTCTTGGCTATTTTTGACCGCCATGAGTGGGGCCATCAACATCATGACTTTATCTCTCCCCACAATGCCATTTTTGAGCAACAACGGGCGGGGATTGAGCAAAAGCTTCAGGAACGCTGGGGCGATCGCGTTCAGGTGTTTAAAGCCTTCAACTTCTGCGCTCCCTTCCTCCCGCAACAGGTGTTGGCTGACGTCAAAGCGCAAGGTTTCACGAAACTCTTGATTTATCCCCTATTGGTGGTGGATTCGGTGTTTACCAGTGGAATCGCGGTTGAACAGGTGAATCAGGCTCTTTCCAAGTTAGCTGATGGCGAGGAGCATTGGGTCAAGGGGTTGAAATATATTCCCTCCTTCTACAATCAGCCGCAATATCTGGATTTGATGGCTCAGATGGTCGAAGAACGCATCGCCGAGCAGTTAGCGGCGGCCTATTTGCCCTCGCAAATTGGTATCGTCTTAATGAACCACGGCTGCCCTATGAAGGCCAAAGGCTTTACCTCTGGGGTTGATGAGAGTCAGGCGCTCTATGAGGCGGTTCGCGAGCGGCTGATGTACCGCTATCCCCTGATTTCGGTGGGTTGGCTCAACCATGACACCCCCTTGATTGAATGGACGCAACCGAATCCTAATCAGGCTATTGATAATTTGGTGCAATTGGGGGCTAAGGCGATCGTGATGATGCCCATTGGCTTCGCCACGGAGAACCACGAGACGCTGTTGGATGTGCATCATATTGTTGATGAGATGCACCGCCGTCATCCAGGGGTTACCTATGTGCAGATGCCCTGTGTCAACGATCGCCCTGAGTTCCTAGAAATGGTGGCTCAATGGGCGGAATCTCATATTGAGGAGTTACTCGAATCCGAGGCGGTTGAGGTGAATCCTCAGTTAGCCTTAGAAGTAGCTGAACGCTTCCATGAGCATCATCATGACAGTTTCCAAGGTCATGGTCATGATCATAGCCACAGCTCGGATCATAGCCATGAGCACGAGCATAGTCATCATCACTAACGCGGCTTAGTTCCGAGACGGGTGGAACTCTCGGTTTCACCCGTTGGGGCGAGTTGGGGATTACGACTCAACGGTTAGGAAGTTGAGCAGTTTGCGGTTGACGGTTTGCGGCACTTCTTGCTGAATCCAATGGCCGCATTGGGAGATCAGTTCGAGTTGGAAGGGAGCGGTGATCAGTTTGCCGAAGCCTTGGGTGAGGCTGGGACTGAGAAATGAGTCGTCTTCCCCCCAGAGAACTAGGGTTGGGGCGGTAATCGGATCGAGCGATCGCCCCCAGCCTTTGAGCCAGGTTTGGGGGGCTGAGAGTTGGCGGTAATACTTGACGATGGAATTGAGTACGCCGGGTTTTTCGAGGGCGGCTTGATAGATTTGGTTATCTTCTTGGCCAAAGGCCCCTTTACGGATGGCGTTTTCCCGAAAGATGTTTTGCACGAAGTCTTTGAGATTGTTGCGAATCACCCATTCGGGTAGGGTGGGGATTTGGAACGCTAAGACGTACCAACTGCGGCGAAGTTGGTCGAAGTTACTGGCAAGGGCCTGGGTGAATTGATGGGGATGGGGGGCGTTGAGGATGGCGAGGCGATTGATAGACTCGGGATAGGTATGAGCCAGATGCCAGGCGATCGCCCCTCCCCAGTCGTGACCCACAATGTGAGCGCTACGATAGCCTAATGCGGCAATCGTACCTCGGACATCTTGGCTCAGGGTATCGAGATCATAGCCGCTTGAGGGCTTATCGGAGTCGTTATAACCGCGCAAATCGGGAACAACGACTTTAAAATGACGGGCGAGAGCCGGGATCTGATAACGCCAGGAATACCAAAACTCGGGGAATCCGTGGAGAAGTACGACGAGATCGCCTTCTCCTTGGGTGACACAATGCAGTCGGATGCGGTTGGTGTCGATGTAACAATGTTGCCAGCCAATATCGATATCTGTCATGGGAAAGACCCAGTAGCAAGGGTTAAAATGCTGCGATCGCAAGGATCTAACCCTATTTTACGCCTGTTGGACGGCCGTTGGGCGATAATCTTGCGGGGCAATTTGGTGTTTCACCAGATTGGCTAACTCTTGCAGTTGGGCGATGGCTTCGGCACCTTCGAGCTTCATCAGTTCGCGATCGTCACGCATCTCAGTCCAGGTAATACCATAATCGGATACCAGGAAGCGGATAAGATGATTGTCGCCTAGGCTAACCATAAACGACGCGCTGTTCATCTGACTGCCGCAGGTATAGCATGAAGCGAGATAGCCTCGACGCTCTAGCACGATGGCTAGAGCTTTTAGGTTCATCACCAATTCTTGGACGAATTGACGATGTTGTTCGGCAAGTCGTATAAACACAGTTCTCCTCCTATCACACGCAAGACGCGGCTTAACGATTTAAGATTTACTTAACAATGTCTCTCATCTTGGGTCTCCTAGCAAGCCAACCAAGTCGTCCCCCAACGGATTAATGTCGGGTTAGTCGACTTGCCCAACGCTAACTTAGGTTTCCTAGATGCGAGGTATCGTACGACACAGAGAACGAGACGGCTAGGGGTTAGGCTAGGCTATGGGTGGCGCAAATCCTTGTCCTGTCTAAGGTTTAGTTTCTACAAAATCCTGGGCAATTCAGGAAATTTAAATCCAAGCGCCTCGGGGATCGCGGCTGACACCGACGACCCGTCACTCCGATCCCGATTATGAGTAGAGTGTAAAGTTATTTGATATTTCTATCAATCCTAACTCAGAAAACGGGCCAAAGAGACCCCGCCACCCCAATCCCAGCCGCGTCAAAGTCCTGGGAGTCTGGGGTCGGGGTGGGGAGTCTGGGGCCAGGATTGCGGCTAACTCAGACCCCACCAACCAAAGGATGGCCCGATAAAGACAACCGAAATCCAAATGATAACCAGGGCGACAATGCCCGCCCAAGCGCCCCGGCTTGACCATTTTAGGAATTGTTCCGATTGCCGTTTGGTAATCGGTAGCCAGGGCAGGATATAGGGTTCCTGACCATACTTTTCGCCTAGGGCTTCTTTACGACGTTTGGATTCGCCCATAGTAGTTCACCTTGTTTCTGAACACAACTCAACTCAAAACAACTCGACTTAACGTGACTCGACTCACCATCAGCCGACAACCTCGCTTCCTTAAGAGGGGTCAAAGGTATCTTTGAGAACGGTTCGCGCGGCTAAATGATTCCGAGTCGTGGTTAGGATTTCCGATTCTCGTTCAAGGCGAGTTGCCGTATCCTGCATTTCTAGCAGGGTTTGCTGTTCTGAAGCCACACCATAGAGATTTCCAGCGACCCAGTAGGAGAGTTCTGTGGGTAAACTGGGAATATCCTCGGGGAGTTCAATTTCACGATCCATCAACTTAGCTGAGAGGCGAACAACATCTCGTAAAAGTTCTTCGACATCTGTAGCTAAGCGATGTAAGTCTTGTTCGGGGGGATGATCTTCGATCCACTCCACTAAACCCACATAATAAGGCTTCTCTCGGACATATTCCAACACCCGAAACCGCTGTTGTCCAACCGTCCAAATTTTGAGGCGATCGTCGGGGAGTCGCTGATGCTGGATCACTTCGGCACAACAGCCAACTGGGGCGGCTTCACGATGACTGGGATCCCACATGAGTACCCCAAAGCGGCGATCGCTTTTAAGGATCGTGTTCATCATCATGCGGTAGCGAAACTCGAAAATATGCAGGGGGAGTGGTCTACCGGGAAACAGGACGACCTCCGGGAGAGGAAATAAGGGAAGTTCTCGAACAGCGATAGAAGACGAGGTAGCCATGATTCCGTCTGTCAGGGTTGCGCCTTTTATTCTAACTCATTCAGAGACCATCCCCCGGTCTTCTGGAAGGCTTCAGCGTTGATTCAGCATTGATTCAGCGATGATGGAACCCAGAGATGGCGGGGGATGTTGGCTTCAGCCAAATTCCGGTCGAAGTTGACTAGAGTTTGACTTCAATATCAACCCCAGCCGGTAGATCCAACTTCATCAGGGCATCAATGGTTTTGGAGGAGGGTTGGTAGATGTCAATGATGCGGCGGTGGGTGCGGGTTTCAAAGTGTTCGCGGGAGTCTTTATCGACGTGAGGCGATCGCAGCACACAATACACGCGGCGTTTCGTCGGGAGCGGAATCGGACCGACAGCGGTGGCACTGGTGCGGTTCGCCGTATCGACAATTTTGTCGCAGGATGTGTCGAGAAGGCGACGGTCAAAGGCTTTTAAGCGAATGCGAATTTTTTGCTGCTGAATCGTTGCCATGATGTTGAAACGTTTTTAATTGTCGAGGTTCAGATAACAGGAGAAAGGGAGGGCGACGCCTCCCCAAATCGCTATGAAGCGACTAGAGACGTTAGGGGCGCACTCAGTGCGCCCCTAACGCCACAGTTAAACCGAGGGACTACTGAAGGATTTTCGCCACAGCACCCGCGCCGACGGTCCGACCGCCTTCACGAATGGCAAAGCGCATTCCTTGTTCGATCGCCACCGGGTTGATGAGTTCAACCGTCATTTTGATGCGATCGCCAGGCATAACCATTTCAGCATCACTACCATCGTCAGCCGTGAAGTCGCTGATGGTTCCGGTCACGTCAGTGGTCCGCACATAGAACTGAGGACGGTAGCCGGGGAAGAAGGGGGTGTGACGGCCACCTTCATTTTTATTGAGGATGTACACCTCAGCTTCAAACTTGGTGTGAGGGTTAATCGTGCCGGGTTTAGCCAACACCATGCCCCGCTCAATATCACCTTTTTGGATACCACGCAGGAGAACACCCACGTTGTCGCCAGCCATCCCTTGGTCCAGGGTTTTCTGGAACATTTCCACACCGGTGACGGTGGTGCTGCGGGTATCTTTGATGCCCACGAGTTCCACGGTGTCGCCGACTTTGATGATGCCGCGCTCAATCCGCCCGGTGGCAACCGTACCCCGACCGGTAATCGAGAACACGTCCTCAACAGCCATCAAGAAGTCTTTGTCCACATCGCGCTCAGGAGTAGGCACATAAGCGTCCACTTCTTCCATGAGTTTGAGGATTTTGTCAACCCAAGGATCTTCACCAGCCGCCACAGCGGGGTTAGCTTCTAAGGCTTCAATGGCTTTGAGAGCGGAGCCAGTGACGATAGGAATATCATCGCCGGGGAAGTCGTACTCGCTCAGGAGTTCGCGAACTTCGAGTTCAACCAATTCGAGGAGTTCTTCATCATCGACTTGGTCTTGTTTGTTCAAGAAGACCACCAAGCTAGGAACGCCCACCTGACGAGCCAAGAGGATATGCTCACGGGTTTGAGGCATGGGACCATCAGCCGCAGACACCACCAGGATCGCGCCGTCCATTTGAGCGGCTCCGGTGATCATGTTTTTCACGTAGTCCGCGTGACCGGGGCAATCCACGTGAGCATAGTGACGTCCAGTGGTTTCGTACTCAACGTGAGCCGTGTTGATGGTGATTCCCCGCTCTTTCTCTTCGGGTGCTGCATCAATGTCAGCATACTTGCGAGCTTTCGCTTGACCGGTCACAGCTAGAGTTGCCGTGATCGCGGCGGTTAGCGTGGTTTTCCCGTGGTCAACGTGACCGATGGTACCGATGTTGACGTGGGGTTTGTTGCGTTCAAATTTTGCGCGTGCCATGAATCTTGTGTTCCTTATTCTGTGTTATGCGTTCCCTTTGCTTTTGGCGATGATCTCTTCAGCAACACTACGGGGAACTTCCTCATAGTGGCTGAACTCCATCGAAAAGATGCCACGACCTTGAGTCTTCGAGCGAATATCCGTGGCATAACCAAACATGGATGCCAGCGGAACTTTAGCCGTTACTTTCGTAAGGCCATCATCCGTCTCTTGACCTTCGATCTGACCGCGACGGGAGTTCAGATCGCCAATAACGTTGCCCATGAAGTCTTCGGGAACTTCGACCTCAACTTTCATCATCGGTTCGAGGAGAACCGGGGATGCCTTGGTGACCGCATTTTTAATCGCCATGGAGCCAGCGATCTTAAATGCCATCTCGTTGGAATCGACATCGTGGTAAGACCCATCGACCAACGTTGCTTTCACGTCGATCAGGGGATAACCTGCTAGAATACCAGATTCGCAGGCTTCTTTCATCCCATTTTCGGCCGGCCCAATATATTCTTTGGGAACGGAACCCCCGACGATTTTGGAAACGAACTCAAAGCCGCTTCCCGTCTCGCCCGGTTCGAGTTCGATCACCACGTGACCGTACTGCCCTTTACCACCACTTTGACGGACAAATTTGCCCTCGGCGGTACTGGGTTTGCGGATGGTTTCGCGGTAGGCCACCTGAGGCGCACCGACTTCGGCTTCCACCTTAAATTCCCGCAACATACGGTCAACAAGAATTTCTAGGTGAAGCTCACCCATCCCCGCAATCACCGTCTGATTCGTCTCCGAGTCCGTGACCACCCGGAAGGTGGGATCTTCTTCGGACAAGGATTGCAAGGCTTTGGAGAGTTTCTCCATATCGGCCTTGGTTTTTGGCTCGACGGCGACGGAGATCACCGGTTCGGGGATGTACAGCGATTCGAGGATGATGGGTTCGGCCTCGTCGCAAATCGTATCTCCAGTTAGGGTATCTTTCAAGCCCAAAGCCGCCCCGAGATCTCCGGCCCGAAGTTCATCGACTTCGATGCGATCATCGGATTTGAGGACGATCAGGCGTGAAACCCGCTCTTTCTGGTCTTTGGTGGCGTTGTACACGTAACTTCCTTTTTTCAGGATGCCTGAGTACACACGCACAAAGGTCAAACGACCGTAGGGATCAGCCATCACCTTAAAGGCTAGGGCTGACAGAGGCACTTCGTCATCGGCAGGACGAGTGGCCATCTCTCCGTCGGGTAGGGTTCCCTGAATCGGAGGAACTTCTGTCGGTGAGGGCAGATAGTCCACGACCGCATCAAGCAGCCGTTGCACGCCTTTGTTTTTAAAGGCAGAACCACAAAGAACGGGAACAATGGTTCCGTCAATGGTTCCTTTGCGAAGGGTGGCGCGAACTTGCTCTTCGCTGATTTCTTCCCCTTCTAGGTATTTCTCCATCAACTCATCGTCAGTTTCGGCGACGGCTTCGAGGAGTTTTTCACGATAGTCTGCTGCCAGTTCCGAGACTTCATCAGGAATGCTGGTTTCCTGAATATCGGTTCCTAAGTCATTGCTGTAGAGAAAGGCCTTCATGCCGACGAGATCGACGACACCGTTAAACTGGCTTTCACTCCCGATGGGAATTTGAACCGCAACGGCATTGGTGCGTAGGCGATCGCGCAGTTGGTTATAGACTTTGAAGAAGTTGGCCCCGGTGCGATCCATCTTGTTGACGAAGGCAATACGGGGAACTTTGTAGCGATCGGCTTGTCGCCACACGGTTTCCGACTGGGGTTGCACGCCACCGACGGAACAAAAAACCGCGACAACGCCATCTAGCACCCGCATTGACCGCTCAACTTCAATGGTGAAGTCGACGTGTCCTGGGGTGTCGATAATGTTGATTTGATGGTCGAGCCAGTTGGTGGTGATCGCAGCGGCAGTAATGGTAATGCCCCGCTCTCGCTCCTGAGCCATCCAGTCCGTGACGGCGGTTCCTTCATGGACTTCGCCCATTTTATGGACCATGCCCGAGTAGAACAGGATGCGCTCTGTTGTAGTCGTCTTTCCTGCGTCGATGTGTGCCGCAATACCAATATTGCGAATTCTGTTGAGCGGGACTGTTCGTGACACAATAACCTCCCTTTACGTGTACTGCCGCTGTGTCTTCATGATGTGCTGTTTTGGGTCGGGGATTCCCGTTCGCGACGGCTCGCTAAACTCCGAATCGCACACAACCCACCGCGCCCCTCTCTCAATTGAAATCGGAGACGCGGACACAGCAATACTTATTGTATCTTAATATTCTTTGACTTAAGCGACGATTTAAGCAAAAAATTCTCGGGCGCTTTGGGACACCTCAGCCGGGATACCCGATTTAGTAACGATAGTGAGCAAAGGCTTTGTTCGCGTCTGCCATGCGATGGGTTTCTTCGCGTTTGCGGATGGTGTTCCCGGTTTCGTTGGCCGCATCCATGAGTTCGTTAGCCAGTTTCATGGCCATGGTGGTTCCTGAACGGTTACGAGTGGCAGCAATGAGCCAACGCAGCGCCAAGGCTACACCGCGATCGGGACGCACTTCCATGGGGACTTGGTAGGTGGCCCCACCCACACGACGAGCTTTGACTTCGACGAGAGGGGTCGCATTGCGAATTGCGGTTTCAAATACCTCTAGCGGCTCGGAACCGGTACGCTCTTCAATAATTTTCATGGCATCGTAGACAATGTTCGATGCCAAAGATTTTTTACCATGCTGCATGATGCGACGGGTCATCATGCTGACAAGGCGACTATTATAAACCGGATCGGGGGGAACCGGACGTTTTTGAACGACTCTGCGACGTGACATAAATTCGGCTTGAACTTCTCAAAAGGATAAACTTCGCGGACTCAGTCCCAGAATAATTAGTCAATTATTCTTTAGGACGCTTGGCACCGTACTTGGAGCGACTTTGGCGGCGATCTTTTACGCCAGCGGTGTCGAGGGTTCCCCGTACGATGTGATAGCGGACTCCGGGTAAGTCTTTCACACGACCTCCCCGCAGCATCACCACGGAGTGCTCTTGTAGGTTATGACCGATTCCAGGGATGTAGGCGGTCACTTCAAACCCGGAGGTCAAACGGACCCGAGCCACTTTCCGCAGGGCGGAGTTCGGCTTTTTCGGGGTTGTGGTGTAGACCCGGGTGCAAACTCCACGACGCTGAGGACAGCTTTTGAGGGCTGGCGACTTCGTTTTCTTATGGGCTTTCTTTCGCTCGCTACGCACGAGCTGCTGAATTGTGGGCATGAGTAATGCTAGTGAGCGGACTTAGGTAAATCTGGAAACAGTCTTCAACTATACCGCGATTTTGGGCAAGAGTCAACCTTCCTCAGTGAGCGGTCAAATCAGCCTGGGGGACAAAGGAATGTCCGCAGCTACAGGTGCGCTCGGCGTGAGGATTATGGAAGCGAAATCCGCCTCCCATCAGGTCTTCAGTGTAGTCAATCGTGAGTCCATCGACGTAGGGCAAGCTTAGCACGTCAACGGCGATCGCCACCCCATCACAGGTACAACAGCGATCCTCACCGTCGGGGTTCTCCTCAAAGCTGAGGTCATAGTATAGTTCGGCACAGCCCCCCGATCGCACCCGAACCCGTAAGGGCGCCTCCAAGCAATTTTGCTTACGTCGTAGACGCTCTACTTCAGTAACAGCGGCAGGACTGAGGGAAATACTAAGATTAGACATAAAACCGGTAACTAAACAACGTAATTGCAGGATAATCGCAAGATAGCCTCTCAGACTCTTCGCTTGGGAAGTGGCAAGAAAGAGAATCACGACTACCACGAAATCGGATAAGATATTGGGATAAAGTGAGTATAAAGGGGAAAACTCCCCGAAAAAAAGAGTTTGTGGTCTGGCGACTGGCCGGAACTACACTCAGAATTTGAGTTTCCAACCCAGGCGTGCATCGTGCGATCGCTCAGAGGACGTCACTCCCGGCACTATTGTAAAGTCGTCTCGTGCTGAGTATCGGCGTTCTCAATCGAAGCCAACAGACTAACCCGAGGGAACTATCAGCCCTCCAACACTCATAGATTCAGGGATTGTTATGAATAAAGATACCGATTTGATCGAGCGTCTGAGTCCGAGCGCGATGGATCAAATCATGCTCTATTTGGCATTTATTGCCATGCGGACTAGCGGACATCGACATGGAGCCTTTCTCGATGCAGCGGCCACGGCTGCCAAATGTGCAATTTACCTGACCTATCTCGAACAGGGGGAAAACTTGCGGATGACGGGCCATCTGCATCATATCGAACCTCGGCGGGTCAAGGTCATTGTCGAAGAAGTCCGTCAAGCTCTCACCGAAGGGAAACTCCTCAAGATGCTGGGGTCCCAGGAACCTCGCTATCTGATTCAATTTCCCTATGTTTGGCTCGAACAATACCCCTGGCAACCGGGAAAACCCCGCATTGCCGGCAGTAGCCTAGCCCCAGACGAGAAACGCCAACTGGAACGGAAACTGCCGAAACCCTTGCCCGATGCTCAAACGATTAACTCGTTTCAATTCATGGAGTTGATCGAGTTTCTGCATAGTCGCTCCCAAGAAGATCTGCCCCCAGAACGGCGGATGCCCCTCAGCGAAGCCTTGGCTGAGCATATCAAACGGCGTTTGATCTACTCAGGAACCGTCACCCGAATTGACTCTCCTTGGGGAATGCCGGTGTACGCCCTCACCCGCGCCTCCTATTCCCCCATTAATGACGAAGAACGCAATTACATTATGGTGGAGGACACAGCCCGCTACTTCCGTATGATGCGGGATTGGACACAGCGGGAACCCAAAACGATGCGCTTGTTGGAGGAATTAGATATTCCCAGCGATCGCCTCCAAGATGCCCTCACTGAACTCGATGAACTGATCCGAGGTTGGGCCGATAAATTTCACCAAAAAGGCGGGGAACCGACGGTTCTGCAAATGGTCGTTGGACCGCGAGATGATAGCTTTATGGCTTAACAGGGAACAGGGAACAGGGAACAGGGAACACCGGAACTGGGAACACCGGAACTGGGAACAGGGAACAGGGAACACCGGAACAGGGAACAGGGAACAGGGAACAGGTCTCAACTCATCCTCTCTTACGAGGGAGTGGGTTGGGACTTTTGACTGGGGAAGAGAGAGGACGATCAAGCACGGGTGAAAAAGATAGCAGCCGCGATAATCAACCCCAACAGGGCCAGGGGAACCCAAAGATTCGGAAGATCTGCAATGGTCATGGCGATCGCCGCTAGGATGGAACAACCGGATCAAACAAGAGGCAAGATCCCGTCAACAACCCAACACTAAACGGAGTCCCGTTATCGTGTGGGCTTGAGAATAGCCCCAGTTGACCAGTCTAAGTCCCCTGCGGACTACGTTATTGGTAAGTGTTAAAGTTCCTACCCTGGGATGCGTCGCTAGTTCCAGGCCCTAGAACCAAAGGATTAAACAGGTGTAACGGGTTAAACCAGTGTTCTTTGGAGAGTACCGACCAATAACATTGATGAAGCGAACATGACCCAGAAATGGAGAATCCATGTCGAATTACGTTTTTGTGATAGACACAGACAAAAACCCTTGTGATCCAGTCCATCCCGCCAAGGCGAGATTATTGCTGAATCAGAACAAGGCAGCCGTCTTTCGTCGATATCCCTTTACTATCATCCTCAAGGAGGGACAAAATGCAAGACCCACCCCTCTAACGGTCAAAATTGACCCCGGCTCCAAAACGACTGGACTTGCCATCCTAAGAGGGGAGGATGTGATTTGGGGAGCAGAACTGTCCCACCGGGGACAACAGATTAAAGCGAGTTTAGATTCCCGCTGGGCTATTCGCCGGGGTCGTCGCAGCCGTAAAACCCGCTATCGCCCCGCTCGTTTCCTGAATCGCAAGAAACCAAAAGGATGGCTGGCTCCCAGCTTGCAACATCGGGTAGATACGACCCTGACCTGGATTAACAAGTTAATCCGCTATAGCCCGATTGTCGGTATCGCTCAAGAGTTGGGACGGTTTGACTTGCAGAAAATGGAGACCCCCGAAATCTCTGGAGTTGAGTATCAGCAAGGGGAATTGCAGGGCTACGAAGTGCGGGAGTATCTACTTTATAAGTGGAACCGCCAATGTGCTTATTGTGGAGGAAGAGACATTCCTCTTCAGGTGGAACATATTCAGCCAAAGGCAAAGGGAGGAACCAATCGTATTTCTAACCTTTGCCTAGCCTGTGAACCCTGCAATATCCGCAAAGGAACCCACGATATCAAGGATTTCCTTTCGGGTCAGCCAGATTTGCTAAGTCGCATCCTCAAGCAAGCCAAATCACCCCTTAGAGATGCGACAGCGGTTAATTCCACCCGATGGGTCTTGTTTAATGCACTGAAGGGAACAGGTTTACCTGTTGTTACAGTACGTGGGGGTCAAACCAAATTCAACCGGACTCGACTTGGCCGACCTAAGACACACTGGCTTGATGCCGCTTGTGTGGGGAAGGTTGACTCACTCAAGCTCCTTACATCAAAACCGTTGCTAATCTCTGCAAAGGGACATGGAACCCGCCAGATGTGTCGGACTGATCGATACGGTTTTCCGTCTCGTTATGTTCCCAGGCATAAATTTGTCAAGGGCTTTCAAACTGGCGACATGGTAAAAGCGATTGTCACTCGTGGCAAGAAAGTAGGAGAGTATCTGGGACGAGTTGCAGTCCGCTCTCAAGGTTCCTTCAATATCACCACTAATCAAGGGTTGATCCAAGGTATCAGCCACAAATACTGTAAACACATTCACAAAAAGGATGGTTATTCTTATGTCGCATAACTGGTCGTCCCCCTTTTCCTCCCAACACCAAACGGATTACCGTTATGGTGTGGGTCTCCAAGAGGGTTGAAAGATGAAGTCAGCTATTGATATTCAGTCCCTCGAAGCAAAGCTAGGCCCCCAGAGAGTAACATTCTGGAGGAGCTGGGCGCAGCATTATGATCCAATTGAAGCAGCGGCTGAAGCAGGATTCACTGGGACGGCCGACGAGGTGCGAAAGGCGGCTTTTGAGGAGTTTCTGGATGCAGAAGGGCGTTGCTATGGGCAGGTTATTGCCTCGGGGCATATCGGCTCGGCTTTGCCAGATCCAAGGAAAGAGCGGTTTTGCTGGGAATTTGTGCATAGCGGCGATGCCAGCAAGAGCTATCAAATTGCATATGCGAACCCCAACGCAAAAGCTTGTCGCTCTTATGGATCTCGCCTAAAGAAGGAAGAAGCTATTCAGAAGCGAATTATCGAGATTCGCTCGGCCCCGCTCCTGCATCATGGAATCAACAGTGCCAAGGTTGCTCAATATACGGCGGGGATTGCTTTTTCTTCGATATTGAATTACCTAGAAGTCACCAAGGAGGGGAAGGTTCTGGTCAAGCCCTCGGATACCTGGGTAGATCCTTATGCTGTTAATTCCGTAGAGATATCTGAATCCTTCGACCCCTCGGGAAAGCCAACTCAAAAAATAAAGCTCGGACTCGAACCCCGAATGCCAGCACTCAAAATGCTGTTCGATTATCTAGGGATGGGCGAGCCTCTTGACAAGATGGTGGCGATCGCCCGGCAACGAGGGCTTGAACCTGTACAGACCTCCGAGGGGCTTCTCCTGAGAGATCCATTACGACCCCAAATCACGGTAGATGAAGCATTAAAAACCCTCTACGATAGTGGGATGGTCGTAGAGGGGGATGACAATCAACTGACGATTGATATGCCTAGACCCGAGGAAGAATGATCTTCTCTCTGGAGTTAGACTCTAGCGTATTCTTGAATAGCGGCTTGTACTAGGGTGGGGTCTTCGTGCCAGTCATGGGCATGAAGAAATGGGATGCGAACTCGACGGGCTGCATTGCAGTCTTCGTCGCGATCGCCGATCATCAGAACTTCTTGCGGATACCCCGCAAGTTCCTGAGCCTTCTTTAGCATCCCTGTGCTGGGCTTGCGATAGTTTCCGTTTTTGTCGTAAAAGACTTGGTGACTATACAGCCCCCCGCACCAGTATCCACCAATCTGGACGCATTTCTCCCCTTCGGCGATCGCAGCAAGGATCGTCAAGAAATAGATGCCATGATCGGCTAGCATATCTTGGCAATAACGCATCTCTAGTAGCATATTCTCGTAGCTCTTCCAGGTTGGGACTCCCCCCTGGTTTGATGCCCCCACGAAGACCCAGTTATCTTGTTGCATTGATTCGAGGGCGGCGATCGCCTCGGGAATCAACTCTTGCTCGTAGGGGTTTTGGATAAACGTCTCACCCCCTGAGGGACGGTTTACGGTATGGTTGATGTCGATAATCGCGAGTTTCCTCATTGACATGGAGATCCATTAGGTTGTAGTGTGGGAGTATTGTAACACTACGAGAACCCAAGCAAAGATTATGGATAATCAAAATAATACGTTACTCACGGAGTTACTGGGAGATTCTTTTGTGGGATATCTAGTCCTGCAACGCCACCAAGAGATCTTGCAGCCCAATGTCACGACTTCTATCCTGGGATTAGAAGTGTCTCCCGTGGAAACCATCGGGGAAGCGGAGTGGGACGGGAGCGGTTTACCGGCTTGGTCGAATACATCCGTGTGCCGCAGATATGAGAGCCCAGACAATTATAATTGCCCAGATGATTATAATTGCTATGAGTATAGACTGTTGTCACTAAGCGTCACAATGATGTCTGCACGGATTCAAGGCTTTGATTCTCAGTTCCAGGGAATGCTGCCTTTTGCTAGTATTTGGGCAGAGAAAGAGTGTGAGTTGATTGTCGTATCCGGGAATGCTTGGAGCAACACTTGCACGGATAGCGACATACTAGAATACTGGGCTGTAGGCTTCTTTGTTATTCCTCCAAGAGCATCAGTATTGCATATCCAGGAACAGACATTCGTTAAGCAGCAGGAGCAGATCTCAATTCGGCTTAGTCTCGCTGAATTGCAGGAGATCTGCTCTCACCTTCCGACTCACCTTAGCGAAAAATTGCGGGAGAAAAAATATTGTGAATAATCAAAATCATGGCGTTTTATTATCCGAACTCCTCACGTCGCCTCGTTTTAAAGGGGAGCTGTTTCTTGTCCCAACCAAGGACACAAGCCCTTCACCCCCCTCCCCCGAGGAGACGTTGAGGTTGATCGAAAGCGTCTGTGGGCTTCGACTTGCGGTTTCTGAAAATATTGGCACAGCTACCTGCGATCACGTTCTCATGTATTCCTGGAGCAATACAGGGGTGATGTCAACAAATCAAGACAGAGTAAAGGACAACCCAATCCGTTTGCAATATTCGATCCAAGGTGAAATCAGAAAAACTTCAATTGAATGGGTCAAACACGTAGACTTTTTTGCCTTCGCTGAGGACTGGTGGGAGCAAGAGTGGGAGGTTGTCATCTTCTCTGGCTTAGTGACGATTAAGGATTCTTACACCTGCCCCACGTCCGGAATGGTCTTGCTGCCGCCAGAAGTATCACAGCACCTATCTGATATAGAGCAAGTCCTCAGACAGCGGAACAAAAAAAATTCAGTTCCTCTTTCACTCGAAGAGATTGAGTCGATTCTCGGGGGTTCCATGAGTGAGTCTACGGCTCACACCCTAAGAAATGCCCTTGACGGGAGAAAAAAATTATGAATAAAGCGTTGATATGCAAGCAGGCGATCGCGAATGGGCCGGGATATCATGTCCACACCTGCCAAGGCGATCGCCCACAAGAGTTGAGCCTGAGTCAGCTACAAGGGGTTTTAGGGAAAGGGGGTTACTCCCTCAATGAATATAAAAGAGTGTGGAATGATATCCGGGAGTCCTTAAGTACGAGCGAGGCGGTAAATTGGCTAGGTGTAATATCCAGTGCATTTGGCACTCAAGATGCCTTCACTTTGTCGGATTTGAACAACAAAATATATCCAAATAGAATTGGGAGTTATTTATTCCTAGATCTGGACTTTCAATTGGATTGCTACGAATCTCAGCTTGCCCCTAGCCTGACAGAGCTGATCTGCGATTTTGATCACCAGTATCAAGATCTGGACTGCCCTAAGTTTGGGGTTCTGGTTTTCGTCTCGGCACGACAGGTTGATGTGTGGCTTGAGTGCAGACAAAGTGTCAGATTGTGACACTTCTCAATCCTCGTAATCTCGGTTGATACTCCATCTACGCTGTAGCCAGTCCAACTTATCTTGGGCGGATTCGAGCTTCTTGCTGATCCCAGGGGTATGAGCACTCCTGGGAGCAGAGGCGATCTTCTCAAGAGTGAGTTTGATGCGTGTTAGATCTGCCTTGACCGTTGCTGTCT
>NZ_JAWOCL010000161.1:0-3982 GCF_046483825.1 Sodalinema sp. | reverse complement strand
TCACCGTCACTTCTAAATTGTAGTTGTGACCATGACCATGAGGATAGGCACATTTGCCATAAATGGCATCATTTTCATCGTCGCTGGCATCGGGTATGGCTAGGCGATGGGCGGCACTAAAATGAGTACAGGTGGTTAAATGAGCTTCCCAGCCGTTGCCGAAATAATCGGCCCATAAATCGGGATGTTCTGAAAGCTGAATTTTAACGAGGGGGAGATGGGGCGCGAGTCGTTGCCAAATCACCCGCGCTACATTTTCAGTGGTGGGTAATGTTTCCTTAAATTCGGGCCAAACTTCATTCAAAAAGGAAAAGTCAAGCTGACTGGTGACTTCTCGTTTAATGTCATGTTTGATGTTCGATAAATTCAGCACCATGCCATATTCATCAAGTTCTCCAGCCATAGACACATAGAGAACATAGTTATGGCCGTGACCATGAACATTGGCGCAGGCCCCGAATTGGCGGCGATTCTCGGCTTCGCTCAGTTCCGGGAGCCAGTAGCGGTGACCGGCGGAAAATTGGGCGCGGCGGTTGATAATACAGTCCATAAATCTTTGCTGGGCGACGAGAGTGAATGGTTGCGTTGGCGCTATTCTTAAACTTTTGTAAAGCTGTCCTTGATTGTAGCGAAGATCTCAGCCAAATCGAAGCCTGAGGGGCAAAAAATCCCCAAGGGGGCGATCGCCTCAGTCCAAGGGTTCCCCGGCAAACGGTACACTGAGAGCAGCGTAAGCGATCCTTTGACCCAATCGGAGAAGTAAGAATGACTGTTTCTACTGTAGCGTCTTCGTCCTTGGCTGAGAGCGCCCATCGAACCCGTCAGGCGGCGCAACAGTTAGGATATCTCAGCCGTGATGCGAAAAATGCGGCCATTGCAGCCGTCGCAGATTCCCTCAACCTGGCGGCGGCGGAGATTTTAGAGGCCAACGCCGCTGACTGCGAAGCGGCCCAACAGGAGGGCCTGTCCAAACCCCTCTACGATCGCCTCAAACTGAGTGAAAGCAAACTACAAGCGGCCATCGCCGGTGTGCGGGATGTGGGCAAACTCCCCGATCCTGTAGGAGTGGCCCAGTTACACCGAGAACTCGATGATGGACTGGTTCTCAAACGCATCACCTGTCCCCTGGGGGTGTTAGGGGTGATTTTCGAGGCCCGGCCCGATGCGGCGATTCAAATTGCCAGCCTAGCCCTGAAATCCGGGAATGGCGTCATCTTCAAAGGGGGGAAAGAAGCCAGTCGCTCCTGTCAGGCGATCGTTGCGGCCATTCATCGCGGCTTAGACTATGTGGGAGTCCCCACCGATGCCATTCAACTGCTGACGACTCGCGAAGAAATCTTGGAACTACTACAACTCGATTCCATGGTGGATTTAATTATCCCTCGGGGATCGAACGCCTTTGTCCGGTTTGTGCAAGAGAACACGCGAATCCCCGTATTAGGCCATGCCGATGGGATTTGTCATATCTTCATCGACCAAAGTGCCGTACTCGATAAAGCCATCCCCATTGTGGTGGATGCCAAAACCCAATATCCCGCCGCCTGTAACGCCGTAGAAACCCTGTTGATTCATCAGGGGGTCGCGAAAGCCTTTTTGCCGCCCTTGGCTGAGGCCTTGCAGGAAAAAGGGGTGACCCTGCGGGGGGATGCGATCGCCCAGTCCATTGTCGAGATGGAGGCCGCAACGGAAGACGACTGGCAAACCGAGTATAGCGATTTAGTGTTAGCGATTCGGGTGGTGGATTCCCCCGCCGAGGCGATCGCCCACATTAACACCTATGGTTCCCGTCATACCGAAGCCATCATTAGCGAAGCCCCCCAAGCGGTGGATAGCTTTTTCGCCCAAGTGGATGCAGCGGGAGTCTTCCATAACTGTTCAACTCGATTTGCCGATGGCTTCCGCTACGGCTTCGGGGCGGAAGTGGGCATTAGTACCCAAAAACTGCCCCCTCGCGGGCCGGTGGGGTTAGAGGGCCTCGTGACCTACAAATATCAAGTGGTGGGGAATGGTCATATTGCCGCAACCTATAGCGGTGAGGATGCTAAACCCTTTCGCCATCGTAATTTGTAGAGGCGGAGTTCGGGCAGTTAAGGGGAGGACTTGTGGCCCTCAAACAAGAGGCCGATCTCATGGCGATCGCGCTGCCGCAAGACGTTAACACAGGAGTATTGATCGTGCAGTTGAGCTGCATAAGGACATGAAACGAGTTTTAAACCTGTGGCAATGGAGTCGCTCCCCATCGGGGCGATGGTGGTGTGGGTTGGTGTTATCGTGCCTACTCAGCGTCAGTTTAGGGACGATCCATCAAAGTCCAACCCTGGCTCAAGATCCAGGGGGGCGAAGCTTCCCACGTATGACCAGTCCCCGTGAGAATTTGTGTCCCCCCTCGGCCTTGTCGCGGGTGCGATCGCATACCGTGGCCCCTGGAGAAACCCTAGAGGCGATCGCCGAGGAGTATGATCTCTTTCCCACCACTCTCATGGGGATGAATCCCCAAGTGCGAAATGGCCTCGTTCGGCCGGGAATGCGGCTGAGAATCCCCCCCTACGATGGCATTGAAGTCAATGTTAGCCCCGATGATCTCTGGAGCGATTTAGCCGAAGAATATAACGTGCGAGCCGATGTTCTCTTTGAAGCCAATAACTGCAATCCGCCCACCGACGTCGCCTTTATCCCCGGTGCCAACTGGTATCCCTATCGAGATACCCCCGATCCAACTCCTACAGACGACGATCCAGGGGCCAGCCCCGTTTTAGCCGAATATCCCTTGCCCAGCCCCGTTGAGCCACTGCTCGGCTACGGTTGGGTGTTGCCCCCCGGTGCCTCGTCGGTTGTCTTCCATAGTGGCTGGGACTTACCGGCAACGGTCGAAACTCCGGTTCGGGCCAGTGAGGATGGCATTGTGGCCTTTGCGGGAGTTCAACAGCCCTATGGCAATCTCGTGGTAATTAACCATAGCCGGGGTCGCCAAACCCGCTATGCTCATCTCGCGAGCCTGGATGTGGAACAGGGAGAATTTGTCGACGCAGGACAGAACCTGGGAACCGTCGGTCGTACCGGAACGCCCGATGTTCCTCAACCGCATCTGCATTTTGAAGTCCGCAACAACTCAGAACTGGGGTGGGTGGCCCAAAACCCAGACACCTATCTCTAGCGGTTGTCAACAGCGGTTGTTATCCTGAATCAACCCGTTAAGGGGAATTTTCCGGGAGAATTCAGCCCGAGTGCTGCCGAGACTCGGATCAAGATGTAGTGTAGAGAAGGGTGGGTTTGGCAACCCGGCTCGTGGTCTTGTCCCCAGTCTTGCTCCCGTCCCGTCCCCCCTTAGACCTTCACGGAATTGGCGAATGGCTGTTTACGCGCCTAGCACTGTTCTCGCTTGGAACATCGCTGCGATCGAAGCAAAATCTGGTCATGCGAGCGAGATCTCCCCAGCACATCTGTTGCTGGGACTTTGTAAACTCTGCGATCTGGACTTAGAACGGTTTTGTCCCCGACAAATTCGCGACAATCCTATGCAGAAGCGCGATTTTCGCAGTGATATCCAAGTGTTGCAACAATGGTTTGATACCTGGGGACTCGATCGCAGCAATTTTCGCCGTCGCCTGCGATCGCAGATCTCATCCGCCAGCCCCTTACCCGTCCATCAGGGGATTATGCACCGGGATGCCCATGCGCGGCAAGTTTTTGCCCGAGCCGAGGAACTCTCCGCCCTACAATGCCTTGATGAAGCGGTCGTCCGTCCCTATCATCTCCTTCAGTCCCTCTGTGAACTCAGTAATACGCCTTGGGATGACCTCCTCTCGGAAATGAGCGCCTGTGGTGTGGATACCCCCTTCGGCGATGGGGCGGAATGGGCCTTGGATGCGCTTCCGGCGGACCCTCATTTACTCCTCGATGGCGACCCACTCTATCAGGATTTGGAAAAACCGGCCACACCGCTCCTAGACTGTTTTGGTCGGGATTTGTCGGAGTTGGCTCG
>NZ_JAWOCL010000158.1:0-6955 GCF_046483825.1 Sodalinema sp. | reverse complement strand
CTGCCTCCCCCCTCTCCTCGTGTCATGGCTGAAGCCGTGACACGTCCTCTGGGCGGCTCTGCCGCCTGTGGACGGGAGGCGGAGCCTCCTCCGGAGCATTCCTTAGGCTCTCCTGCCTCCCCCCTCTCCTCGTGTCATGGCTGAAGCCGTGACACGTCCTCTGGGCGGCTCTGCCGCCTGTGGACGGGAGGCGGAGCCTCCTCCGGAGCATTCCTTAGGCTCTCCTGCCTCCCCCCCTCTCCTCGTGTCATGGCTGAAGCCGTGACACGTCCTCTGGGCGGCTCTGCCGCCTGTGGACGGGAGGCGGAGCCTCCTCCGGAGCATTCCTTGGCAGAGCCAAGGAACGAGGGGGAGAGAGAGGGGGAGAGAGGAGGATAGAGGACTTAGCCGATCGCCTCCCCATAGAGGTCGTAGGCGTCGGCATCGATAACCGTCACAGGAACCAGGGTTCCCAATTGCGGGGACATTTCAGGAGATCCCTCCACATAAATCACCCCGTCGACTTCCGGGGCAAAACGGGCCGATCGCCCAATCCATTGTCCCGTGCGTGGGTTGAGTTCTTCAACTAACACATCAACCACCTTGCCAATTTGCTGTTGATTGCGTTTTTGGGAAATCCCCTGCTGAATGGACATCAAGATATCTCGCCGTTCGTCCATCACCTCTTGGGGAACTTGATTTTCCATGGAGAAGGCTGGGGTTTCTTCTTCTGGGGAGAAGGTGAACACCCCCACATGATCGAACTCGTGACGCTTGACAAACTCCACCAGATGCTGGAATTGTTCGTCCGTTTCGCCGGGGAAACCCACGATAAAGGTGGTGCGTAACACCGCTTCAGGGAGGGCTGCTTTGATGCGATCAATAATCTCGTCGTTCACTCGTCCTTGCCAGGGACGGTTCATGGACTTGAGAACGTCGGGATGAGAATGTTGTAGGGGTAAATCCAGATAGGGGAGGGCGTTGGGGGTGTCGCGAATGGCATCCATCACCGCTGGGGTGATGCCGGTGGGATAGGTGTAGTGCATCCGCACCCAGGGAATATCGACCTTGCCCAGTTCTCGCAACAGTTCCGCCAGTTTAGGTTTGCCGTAGAGGTCAACGCCGTAGTTGGTGGTAATCTGCGAGATCAGAACCAATTCTTGGACCCCTTGTTCGGCCAGTTGTTCGGCTTCGGCGACGATGGACTCGATGGGGCGCGATCGCTGGTTGCCCCGCAGATGAGGGATAATGCAAAAGGCACAACGATAGTCACAGCCTTCGGCAATTCGCAGATAGGCGTAGCCCTGGCTGGTGGTGCGATAGCGGGGGGTGGATTCGTCGGCGATGTAGGTGGGGTTGGCTGAAATCTCTTTGACGCGCTCCCCTTGTTGGGCACGCTGGATCACATCGACAATTTTGTTATAGTCTCCAGTTCCCACGACGGCAACGGCTTCGGGGATTTCGTCGAGGAGTTCTTCCTGGAAGTGTTGGGCCATGCAGCCGGTGATGACAATTTTTTTGCCCTCTTCGGCCAGTTCAACCAGGGTCCGCACCGACTCTTCCCGCGCGGCTTGGATGAAGCTACAGGTGTTGACGATGACGTAATCGGCGAAATCTTCGCTAGCATCGATGGTGTAGCCGGCTTGTAGCAGCAAGCCAAGCATATGTTCGGTATCGATGCGATTTTTCTCGCAGCCGAGATGGGAGACGGCGATGGTGGGAGTGCCAGACATAGATGAGTTGTAAGGGGCGTTGATAGGGACAGAGAAGATTTTGCTGATTTGGCGTGACCTGTTGTGGTTGGGCCACACGCACTTATACTACACTAAAACTGGGATGAGGGGTTTTGTAACTGATGGTGTTGACGTTGATGCTCGCCCCCGAATACTCAACCCCCCAATACTCAACGTTGTACAAGTTTAAACAAACCTCTGCATTATGACTGACCTCAATCGTGGAATCATGAAGTTTAAAGGTGCGGATACGCCGGTGGCGATCGCACTGTCCTCGGTCTTTATTCTCGGTGGCATTGCGTTCTTGCTTTGGTGGGCGTACCAGGCTGCATATGCCGGATAATCCAACCCCGGACAAGAGGATATTGTTAAGAAATCCTGGCGTTGTCCTCGGACAAGCCGGGGTTTCTCATGTTTTATAACCGTCGTAATGCTGCTTGATTCATCGTCTTTCATGTACTTGTTTTTGGCAACGTCTGATATTCCCCCTCTTTTGGGAAGTGTCTGGCTCGATATTGCAGTTCTCATTTTGACGTTACTGTTATCAGGGTTCTTTTCTGGGTCAGAGACAGCACTGACGGCCTTGGATAATTTTAAGATTCGCTCGTTAATTCAGGAGCCAAAGAGTCCTAAATTTATTTTAAATGCTTTATTAGAAAATCGGTCACGGTTTATTATTACGATTTTGGTGGGTAACACCCTAGTCAACAATCTTTCGGCGATTTTGACGAGCAATTTATTTAGTATGTGGTTGGGCAATCGAGGGGTGGGAGTTGCCACAGCAGTCATCACTTTTTTGGTGCTAACGTTTGGGGAGATTCTACCTAAATCTGTCGCGATTAACCATGCTTTTCTCATTTTCTCAATTGTTATTCACCCGATTTATTGGCTGTCCAAAGTTCTCTCGTTTTTACGGGTGATTCAACTCTTTGAGGCGGTGACTCAATTTGCCTTGAAGCGATTTAAGTCGCGGTCTGGCCAGCAAGGGGAGTCTGTGCGAGATTTGCAATTGATGATTGAAGTCCTCGGTGGGAAAGGTAAGTTGGATTTCCATAAACATCAGCTTCTGAATAAGGCGTTGATGCTGGATAGTTTGAATGCCAAAGATGTGGTGAAATCGCGAATTGAGATGCGGACGATCGCCTATGATGCCAGCTTACAAGAACTGGTGGATTTGTGTTTAGAAACCGGCTATTCTCGGATTCCGGTTCAGGAGGAGTCGAAGGATTGCATTTTGGGGATTGTTCACCTCAAACGGGCCTTGCAACATCTGCGATCGCATCCCCAGGGGGGCGGCGATCGCGTCACCACGATTATGGATTCCCCCGTCTATATCCCGGAAACGAAGCGCGTGGCGGATTTACTCAAGGAAATGCTGCAACAGCGACTCCATTTGGCGATCGTTGTCGATGAGTATGGAGGAACGGTGGGGTTGGTGTCTCTCGAAGATATCTTAGAGGAACTCGTCGGCGAAATTTATGATGAAAGTGACTTTCTCAGCCGTCTCGAACGGGCCAAACAATTGAGAACCCCTCCTCACCCCGGCGATCACCTTGACTTCCCTGAGGGGCGATCGCGGTGAGAACCTCGGCTGGGCGATTCTCAAGAACCGGGTGGCCATGACGGGATAGTCTACCTGGGAAAACTCCCAACTTAGCCAAGGCTACACCTGGATTTTGAGGTCAAATGTCACCCCGCCGCCCCAAGCAATAAATTGAGAATAATAATCTAAATCGCAGTTCTGATTAGATAAATCTATCTAAAATTATTGCTAATCTTTCTCAAAAAATCAAAACACCTGCTACGCTAAGACCAACACTATTGCACTTAATTCTCAATAAACATCGATTCCATTGAGAATGATTCACGGAGTTGTTTTGCTTAAATCGCGCCATGTCTAAGATTCCTCAAGTTATCTGGCTTAACCCCAATCCCAGTTGGCGACGGTTCCACCGCCCTCTGATGCAGGATTTATCGAAAACCATGCTGGTTGCCGAGTGGGAGTATTGTCAACATGCTGACGAGCCAACGTCGCTGGACCTGGCGCTCAACCTTCTCCACGGCTATTTGTGCGATCTCAACCATCCGGTTCATTTGATTGGCCATAGTACTGGGGGAACCTTAGGGTTGCTCTATAGCCGCCGTTATCCAGAACGGGTGAAATCCTTGAGTTTACTGGGGGTTGGCTGTCACCCAGCGGTGGATTGGCAGGCTCATTACTATGTGCAGCGGCAATTGTTACCTTGTAGCCGGGAGATGCTGTTAGCCCAAATGGTGCGGGCGATCGTTGGTTCGTGTTCCTGGGAGGATACTAAACTGGGAATCAGGATTTTAGAGGCGGATTTACTGAAATCTCCCTCGGCTCATTCTCTGTATGAGCGCGATCGCATTACACCGGGGGGCGTTTCGGTGCCTCTGTTCGTCTGTGGGAGTCGCGGCGATACCATTGTCGATCGCCGCCAACTTCAAGGCTGGATTCCCTGGCTCAAACGGGGCGATCGCCTTTGGGAGCATCCGGGAGATACCCATGTTTTCCATTACTTTGACCCAACCTCCGTCGGCGATCGTATTCGTAGTTTTTGGCAATACCATACCCAGACTTGCTTTCTCTATCCTCAAGCGGCGTGAACATCTAGGCTCAAAACCTCCTAAGTTCTTGACAATCGCGAGAACTGACTGCGATAGAGTAGAAGATGTCTGTACGCAAACACTGTCATTCAGCTTTCATGAAAGATCTCAATCTCGAAAAAACCATCGAACTTCTCAATACGATTATGGAGTTCGAGTTAGCCGGAGTGGTGCGCTATACCCACTACTCACTCATGGTGACCGGCCCCAATCGGATTCCCATTGTGGATTTCTTCAAGGCCCAAGCGACGGAGTCGTTGCTTCATGCCCAGCAAGCCGGAGAAATTCTCACCGGAATTGGCGGCCATCCCAGCCAGAAAATCTCGCCTATTGAAGAAAGTTATCAACACTCAGTTTCCGATCTCCTCCATGAGAGCTTGAATCATGAGCAGGCCGCCCTGGATATGTATAAGCAACTGTTAAGCACCGTCGAGAATGCCAGTGTTTACCTTGAAGAGTACACCCGAGGCATGATCGGCACCGAAGAACTGCACACCATTGAGTTGAAGAAAATGCTACGGGACTTTAGCTAGGGAAGCCACCTAGACCCACGCTGCCTATAATGGCAGGGATAGGATATTGACCTGACGGCTAACTGTTGCGATCGCCCATGACTCTGGATTTGACGGCTGCACTCCCCACCTTCGTGATTACCTTGCGAGAAGGCTTTGAAGCCGCTTTAGTGGTGGGGATTGTTTTGTCTTGTCTCAAAAAAGCCCAGCAATCCCAACTCAAATCCTGGGTATTTGGGGGGG
The DNA here is from genome assembly GCF_046483825.1 of Sodalinema sp. Classification (NCBI taxonomy): domain Bacteria; kingdom Bacillati; phylum Cyanobacteriota; class Cyanophyceae; order Oscillatoriales; family Oscillatoriaceae; genus Sodalinema; species Sodalinema sp. Next base: position 1,860 of record NZ_JAWOCL010000158.1, on the reverse strand, counting down.
TAGCGGCCGGAATTGGGGCCAGCGCCCTCGTGGGCTGGCTGTTCTACAACGGAATGCAGGCCTTGCGCCGTTCCGGGCATCCCTATACGCCGGTTGTGGAGCCGTTGTTAGAAGGAACGCTCTGTGTTGTGGCGATTGTCATGCTCAGTTGGATGTTACTCTGGATGACCCAACAGGCGCGATCGCTCAAGGGAGACATTGAAGGAGCGGTGACATCGGCCCTAGAGCGAGGGGAAACCCGCTCAGAGACTCCCCTGGTACAACCCCTAATCCAAGGAAATGCCGCCGCTTGGGGGGTGTTTAGCCTTGTCTTCATTGCCGTGTTGCGCGAAGGCTTTGAAACGGTGGTGTTTATTCTAGCGAAATTTCAACAGGGATGGATTCCGACGTTAGGAGCTGTAGCTGGCTTAGCCGTAGCGGCGACGTTAGGGCTGTTGCTGTTTCGCCTCGGGGTGAACATCAATATCCGCCAGTTTTTCCGGGTGATGGGGGTGTTTCTGTTGCTGATTGTCTCGGGCCTCGTGATTTCGGCCTTGAAACAGGTCAATGGCGCGGTGGAGGCGTTGGCTGGGTTACAACCCCAATTTGCCAATTGGTGCGATCCCAATGGCGCCTCTTGTGTTCTCGGGGGACTGGTTTGGGATGCGCGAGCCGTCTTACCCGATCAGGAATTTCCGGGAGTGGTCTTGAAAACTCTCTTGGGTTACCGCGATCGTCTTTATCTCGCCCAGGCGATCGCGTATGTGAGTTTTTTACTGGGTGCAGGATGGCTGTACTTCCAGAGTCTGAGAGGAACTGCGGTACCGAAAGCCAGCCATCCCCATCCAGCAGAACGTTAGAGTGGCTCAGAACGATGAAGAACTATCGAAGTTCCTCCAGCCAACGTTCCAAGTCTTCTCGACTGTCCAACTGCAACAGGTTAACCGCCAAGGCCTCAACCTGGTCAATGGTCAAACTCCGCACCTGCTGTTCAAGTTCTGGGCTTAGAGGTCCAAAACGACCCACTAATAAACGTATGACCAAGGAAATTTCACGTTGAAGTCCTTGTTCAAGTCCTTGCGACAATCCTTGTTGCAGACCCTCTTCAAGTCCTTCCTGCTTAGCACGACGCTCAACGGTAGTGACGTATCTCATTCTCCTTTGCTCCTCCAATTGACGAACTTGTTGCCAAAACTCTTCCTCTAACGCATCCGGGAGACGCATCAGCCAGTCAATGAAATGAAATAGGTTAATCACATCCTGGCGAGACCAGCCTCCTTCATAGAGGCGACGAATTAGCGTCCACTTCCAATATTGACGCTCTCTCCCATTATGGCGGGTTTCTTGGGTTTTCAGGTGCGCCATCACCACCACCCCAAAGGGATTGTTGGTTTGCTCGAGGTCTGACCAATGCTGGCGATAGTCTAATAGCTTCACCGTGGGGAAGCTGAAGCTCAACTGACAGCCGAACAGGTCTTCATTGAGCTGTTGAGGTCGCCAGGAGTGGCGTTCGTCTGCTAGGACGGCAAAACTGGCCACTGGGCGCGAGTAGCGATCGCGGATGCGATAGTTATACTGGTACATCCGCTCGATAAAGTCCTCATCGGCCTGACTCTGGATTTCGATATGCACCAACACCCAAGCTGTTGAGCCATCGAGGCGATAGACTTTCACCAACTTATCGGCGAAGCGTTTCCCCAGTTCAGCATCCCGAACCACCTGTTGCAGTTCTTTGTCTAGGAACTCTACGGGCCTTGTCCAATCGATTCCCTGACTGGCCTCGGGAAAGAAAAAACTCATGAATGGCTCAAAGTAGCATTCGATGAGGTCTTTCCAGGGGCTATCAAAGTCTATATTTGGGGGGTGACGGTCTGATGTCAT
>NZ_JAWOCL010000157.1:0-3848 GCF_046483825.1 Sodalinema sp. | reverse complement strand
GGAGAGGGTGAACAGCCATCCCCTCCCAGGAGGGGTTCGGGGTGGGTTCCTTTCAATCGTCATCACGCCACAACTGGCAAATGATACCTGGAAAAAATATCCTTGGCCACCTGAACCTGCTCATCAGTCGGTTCCGGCGTCTCCTTTAACTGATAATCATAGCCAAGAGCCTCCCACTTATATTCCCCCATCTTATGAAATGGCAAAATCTCCAACCGCTCCACATTCCTAAACCCCGATAAAAACTGAGCCAGTCCTTCCATATTCTCCACCTGATTCGTTAACTCAGGAACCAAAACAAAACGAATCCAAGTCGGTTTATCAATCTCTTCCAAATAACGAGCAAACTTTAACGTCGGTTCAACGGAAACACAGGTCACCGCTCGATAGGTTTCCGGTTGATAGGACTTGATATCTAATAGCACTAAATCCGTGTTCTCTAAAACCGGCTTCGCCACCTCGACGGGAATATAGCCGGAGGTATCTAAGGCGGTATGGATGCCCAAGGCTTGACATTGACGGAAGATTTCGCCGACAAACTCCGGCTGCATTAAAGGTTCTCCCCCTGTCACCGTCACGCCACCCTTAGAAAACTCCATGTAAGAGCGATATTTGACCACTTCCTTGAGAATCTCTGTCACCGTCACTTCGCGACCGCTGCCTAACTCCTGACAGTCAGGATTATGACAGTAAAGACAGCGTAAGGGACAGCCTTGGGTAAAGACCACAAAACGGATTCCTGGGCCATCGACGGTTCCACAACTCTCAAAGGAGTGGATTCGGCCTGAGATGGAGGATTGGGAGATCGGCATGGGGGGAAAGGGAACAAAAACAAGTTAGGGGCGTACCCTTGTGGTCGCCCTCTGCGGGGAATGAGGAATCGGGGGGGAATTATGTCGGGGCTGCCCCATCCTCGGACCCACCCCGCCCTGCGGGCACCCCTCCCAGGAGGGGAATTTTGGGGTGGGCCTGGGTTTGGTGTCTAGGGGGTGCTAGATGTGACTGTGGAAGGTGCGATTAACTACGTCTAACTGTTGTTCGCGAGTCAGCTTGATGAAGTTGACGGCGTAACCGGAGACGCGAATCGTTAGTTGTGGGTACTTCTCGGGATGGTCCATGGCTTCGAGAAGGGTGTCTCGGTTTAGCACGTTGACGTTGATGTGATGACCTTCGTCGTTGAAGTAGCCATCCAAGAGTCCCACTAGGTTGCTGATACGATCGCCCTCCTGTTTCCCAAGGGCCTGCGGCACAATGGAGAAGGTGTAGGAAATCCCGTCCTGAGAATGCTCATAGGGGAGTTTCGCGACGGAGGCTAAGGCTGCGATCGCCCCGTTGGTATCCCGTCCGTGCATGGGGTTGGCACCGGGTGCAAAGGGTTCGCCGGCTTTACGACCATCGGGGGTGTTGCCGGTTTTCTTGCCATAGACCACGTTGGAGGTAATGGTGAGAATCGACTGGGTGGGAACGGAACCACGATAGGTTTTGTGTTGGCGAATCTTGTTCATAAACTGCTTCACCACGGCGGCAGCCATCTCGTCGGCCCGGTCGTCATTGTTGCCGAATTTGGGATAATCTCCCTCGATGTCATAGTCGACCACCAAACCGCGTTCATCGCGAATCACTTTCACCCGCGCATATTTAATGGCGCAGAGTGCATCAGCCACCACTGATAACCCTGCCATTCCACAGGCCATGGTGCGATAGACGTCTCGGTCATGCAGCGCCAATTCCACCCGTTCATAGGCGTATTTGTCGTGCATGAAGTGGATGATGTTGAGGGTGTTGACGTACAGGCGCGACAACCACTCCAGACAGCGATCGAACTTGGCGGCTACGTCGTCATAGTCGAGGTCGTCTCCCTGAACCGGAACCCAGTCGGGGCCAACCTGCTCGCCACTCATCTCGTCTTTCCCGCCGTTGATGGCGTAGAGAAGTGCTTTCGCCAAGTTGGCCCGAGCGCCAAAGAACTGCATTTGCTTGCCAATCTTCATGGCACTGACACAGCAAGCAATGCCATAATCGTCGCCATAGTCGAGGCGCATCAGGTCATCGTTCTCATACTGGGTCGAACAGGTATCGATGGACACTTGGGCGCAGTAGCGTTTGAAGTTGTCCGGTAAGCGTTTGGACCAGAGAATGGTTAGGTTGGGTTCGGGCGCGGGACCGAGGGTGTAGAGGGTGTTGAGGAAGCGGAAGCTGTTTTTGGTCACTAGAGGACGACCATTTTCACCGACACCGCCAATACATTCGGTGACCCAGGTGGGATCTCCTGAGAAGAGTTGGTTGTAGGCGGGAGCGCGCAGGAAACGCACCATCCGCAGTTTCATGACAAAGTGGTCGATGATTTCCTGGGCCTGTTCTTCGGTGAGGCGACCATTTTGCAGGTCTCGCTCGAAATAGATATCGAGGAAGGTGGAAACCCGACCGAGGGACATGGCCGCGCCGTTTTGTTCTTTCACCGCCGCGAGATAGCCGAAATAGGTCCATTGGACGGCTTCCTGGGCCGTTGCAGCGGGTCGGCTGATGTCGCAGCCATAGGCGGCGGCCATGTCTTTGAGTTCTTGCAGCGATCGCATCTCTTCGGAGAGTTCTTCCCGCCGCCGGATGGTGTCTTCGTCCATCGCGTCGAGTTCTAGGGAGGCTTGCTGTTCTTGTTTGTCTAACAGCAGGCGATCGATTCCATACAAGGCCACCCGGCGATAGTCGCCAATAATCCGACCTCGACCGTAAGCATCGGGTAAACCGGTGATGAGTCCTGAATGACGGGCGCGGCGGATTTCTGGGGTATAGGCATCAAAGACGCCGTCGTTGTGGCTTTTGCGGTATTTGGTGAAGATTTCTTCGGTCCCGGGGTCGAGTTCGTAGCCATAGGCTTCGAGGGATTTTTTGACGACCCGGATGCCACCATAGGGCATAATCGCCCGTTTGAGGGGTTTGTCGGCTTGCAAACCGACGATTTGTTCTAAACTTTGGTCGATATAGCCAGGTCCGTAGGCGGTAATCCCTGAGGGAATCTTGGTTTCTGCGTCTAAAATGCCGTTCTCCCGTTCCTGGGCCATCAGGTCTTGTACGGCGCTCCAGAGGGACTGAGTGCGATCGCTGGCGCCACTGAGAAACTCGGCATCTCCTTCATAGAGGTTGTAGTTTTTCTGGATGAAATCCCGGACATTGACGTCTTTGGTCCAGGTTCCTGATTTAAATCCATCCCAGGCTGGGGTTAGATCGCGACTCCCGGCGGCGTTTTCGGTTGAGTTGGTCAATTGAGCTTGTGTCGGTTTGGCGATGACCATACGTCTTTTCTTCCTCTTCTAAGAGTTCTGTGCTGGACGTAAGAGCGGCTCACTATGTCTCACCTGCCACTCTGTCCACTTCTACTTTTAACAAAAACTCTATGGGATTTCTAGGGGGATAAGGTACAACTTTATATTTATTTTTGTTTCGGATTAGAATGACCGATTATGTCGCTCTAGCATGATGAAATGACTTTGGGGAGGCTTGCTGCGATGATTGGTAGTCCAGGATACAAGGTCTTGGGGATTATAACAGAAAATAGCGAAATTTTCAATGGGTCAGGAGGAGGAATTAGTCATGATTTTCGGTTCTGATTTTTGTTCGGAATCTGCGTGGTACAGACTTTTTTAAACTCTTTTAAAAGGGTCTCGTTCCTGGTGATTTCTTGGGCGGCGCTTCGTGGGTGCAGGCGGCAGAGCCGCCTAGAGTCCGTGTCATGGCTGAGCCATGACACGAGGAGGGGGAAAAACGGTCTCGTTCCTGGTGATTTCTTGGGCGGCGCTTCGTGGGTGCAGGCGGCAGAGCCGCCTAGAGTCCGTGTCATGGCTGAGCCATGA
>NZ_JAWOCL010000081.1:0-11736 GCF_046483825.1 Sodalinema sp. | reverse complement strand
GAGAGCAAAGAGTATGGCTACTAACCGTCGCACATCCCGCGTGGCTTCCCTGATTAAACGGGAAGTCAGTGATTTGTTGCTGCATGGCATTAAAGACGATCGCGTCGGGGCTGGCATGGTCAGCATTACGGATGTTAATGTCTCGGGAGATTTGCAACACGCTAAAATCTTCGTCAGTATTTATGGCACCGATGAGGCCCGGGCTGAAACGATGGCTGGCTTAACCTCGGCCACCAGTTATGTCCGACGGGAACTCGGAGCTCGGGTGCGGTTGCGGCGCACTCCTGAGGTGCAGTTCGTTGAGGATCGCTCCCTCGAACGCGGCGATCGCACTCTCGATCTTCTTAATCGTATCGCTCGCTCGGCTGAGGACGACGACGAGACCCCCTAAATTTCTCAAACTCGGGACGAGATGGCTCTCCCGAGTTCTCTTAGGTTAATTTCTGTACAGAAATTAGGGGAGTCCCTAAAAATGCGCAGCCTAGATGTTTGGCTCGACGCCGCCCGCACCGGAGCGGCGCAAGCCTATCCATTTAAGCTATCAAAATCGATAAATTAAAGGATTAAACTTGAATTAATTTAATAATAGCAAGCCTGAGCAAGCTTGTCAAGAAAAACGAGAGATTTTTATGGTAATAGATGTTACAAAATGCTAAAAGCAAGGCAGGGAGAAGAATTGGGCGATCGCGGGGAGGTTCGGTTAACTCGACTCGACAGGGCGCGAGAGACTCTGCGATACTCAGGAGGTATTGAGACGGTGTCACATTGATATCGCCCAATGCCCTCTAGATTAGTCTAGGAGGTAAGATCCCGAGACATCCCAACTGGGGCGATCGCCTAACTCATTCCAGGAGGCAATCACCATGCCAGTCGCCAACTTCCGTTAACGAACCCATCACAAATTCTTCTGACTGAATAAACCCCGAGCGGTAAGTTTCTGCCCAAATTGTCGAGAAACTTCACCCGGTTTTGTCCTGGCGCGATCGCTAGGTAAATCGACCTGGATTCTTAACAAAGCAAGGAAATAGCCATGAGAATTGCCCAAGTTTCGCCTTTATGGGAACAAGTACCCCCTCCGGGATATGGAGGAATTGAACTCGTCGTCGGTCATCTAACCGACGAACTCTGTCGCCGAGGTCATCAAGTGACCCTGTTTGCCTCCGGGGACTCCCAAACCCTGGCGGAATTGGACTCCGTCTGTCCCCAGGCCCTGCGACTCGACCCCAACGTCATCGAACCGGCCATTTACGACGTTCTGCAATACAAACGGGTTCTGGACCGGGCCGACGAATTTGACATGATCCACTTCCACACCGGCTATTCAGCATTGCCCTACGCCGAAATGCTGACCACTCCCGTGGTTCACACCCTGCATAATGGGTTTACCCTAGAAAACCAGGAAGTCTTCCGGCAATACGGTCATCAAACCTACATCAGTATCAGCGATGCCCAGCAGCAACGGGTCCCTGAACTAAACTTCGTGCGAACCGTTCATAACGGCATTGCCATCGAAGACTATCCCTTCATCACCAAACCGGCCGATGACCCGCCCTATCTAGCCTTCCTGGGTCGCCTATCCCCAGAAAAGGGGCCACACCTCGCCATTGAGATTGCCAAACGAACCGGCTGGACGTTGAAAATGGCGGGTAAGATTGACGCGGTTGACCGCCGTTACTTTACCGAAAAAATTGCCCCTCATCTCGATGGGGACCAAATCCAATACCACGGGGAACTCTCCCACCACGACAAGGTGAATCTCTTGGGATATGCCACCGCCACCCTGTTTCCCATTACCTGGGATGAACCCTTCGGTTTAGTGATGATTGAGTCGATGTGTACCGGAACGCCGGTCATTGCCTGGAGTCGGGGGGCTGTTCCCGAAATCATCGCCCAGGGAACCACCGGCTTTATCTGTCACAGTCTCGATGAGATGGTCGCCGCCGTCTCTCAGGTGAAACCCCTCAATCGGCAACATAGTCGCGATTTAGTCTCTCGTAGTTTTAGCGTCAGCAGCATGGTGGAAAAATACGAAGCGGCTTATCAAAAAGTCCTGCATCAACGGTGGGTCCAAAATGGTCATCGAGTTCCTGCCCCTCCCTTGGCGGTGGCCTAACTTGCACTCCGTTGACATCTGCTGTTTAAACGAATTTGTGAGGACCGACCAATGTCTGTTAAATCTTGTCCCTGTTGTGGTAAATCCATGTTGGAACATATCCGTATGGGTCAACTCTATTGGTTCTGTAACGCCTGTAGCTTTGAGATGCCGATTCGCTCATTTGGCGATCGCAACGCCCCAGGAACCGCCCAGACTGGGGGAGTTGCGACAAGGCCCATGAGTCAGACAGCCGCCTAATCCTTGGCTTAACGGAGGGTGCAGCCTCAGGATTTCCACCGGAGACTGCACCCTGACCTGTTTTATTGAATCTTCCGTGAATTGTCCAGTATTAATTGTTTATTCTTAATTGTCCATGGCTGACCAAACTCACAAGTTTTTTGGTCGTTGCTATGAACCAAAAAGCGATCATCATCAACGTCCATCCTCCTTACAGCAACCGCCAAAAGCAACTCTAGTTCTCAAATTTGACGATGTATTTCTCACAACGGATCACCTAGGAAATACCCTTGGAGCCACGGACTCAACCCATACGGGCCTATTCTGTCGAGATACTCGATTTCTGAGTCAATCACAATTGACCATTGAGGGTCAATCTCCCCAATTGCAGGGCTATGATGCCACTCGGGGAGATGAGGCCATCATTACCTACAGCTATCCCCCAGAGACGAAGACAGAGGCGGGAACCGTTGAAATTGAACGTCATCTGATTCTCTGTGGCGGCCTCTTTGAACAAATTACCCTCATCAACCGCCAGGCGACTCCCGTGTCTCTCTCGATTCAATTAGAATTTGATGCGGATTTCCTGGATTTATTTGAAGTTCGTCGCTACTGCGATCGCACCCAACGAGGCCAACCGCTGCAACTTGCCCAATCCCGCCCCCAATCCAATCCCGGCCTACGCTTTGCCTATTGTGGCTTAGATGGGGCCTTAGTGGAGTCGGTGATTGAGTTTCAGGGACAACCCCCCGATCAGATTCACGGACAAACCGCCACCTGGAATCTGACTCTAGCCCCCGAGATTCCCCAATATCTGGGTTATCGCTTAACGCTGTTAACAGATAACCAATTGGCGACTCAAACCCAACCGCCAGACTCCTTTAAAATGGCACGGGAACGGGTGCAAAACACCTGGAAGACTTGGAAAAGCCAAACCACTCAAATCAGCAGCGACAACCCCCAAATTAACGGGGTATTGAAACGTTCGCAGCGGGATATCTATCTACTACGGCAGTCCTTTGGAGAAGAGACGATATTATCGGCCGGGATTCCCTGGTTTTCCACCCTCTTCGGGCGAGATTCAACCATCGCCTCATCGCAAACCTTAGCCATTGCCCCCCATTTAGCCCGAGATACCGCCATTTCCCTCGCTCGTCACCAGGGAACCCTAAACCGTGATTGGCATGATGAAGATCCCGGCAAAATTCTCCATGAAGTGCGTGTTGGCGAAATGGCCCGTTGTGGTGAAATTCCCCATACCCCCTACTACGGAACCATCGATGCCACCCCGCTGTGGTTGTTGCTGCTAACAGATTACTATGCCTGGACCGCTGATGAGGGAACCTTGCGTCGGCTTTGGCCGAATGTCTTAGCGGCCATGGAGTGGATCGATCGCCACTTGCAAGACAGCGGCTATGTACGCTATCTGCGGCGATCGTCCCGAGGAATCCGTAATCAAGGCTGGAAAGACTCCGGCGATTGTATTGTCGATGGCAACGGCCAGCAAGTCGAGGGGGCGATCGCCCTGTGTGAAGTACAAGCCTATGCCTATGCCGCCAAAACCCGTTGGAGTGAGTTAGCCGCCATCTTCGGACGATCTGACCTGCAACAGCGGTGGCAAGAGGACGCGAAACAGCTCAAACAACGCTTTAATCGGGATTTTTGGCTATCTGAGCCAAACTATTGTGCTTTGGCTTTGGCCGAAGATGGAACGCCTATTGATAGTATTACCTCCAATCCCGGACTTTGCTTATTTGCCGATATCTTTGAGGCGGACAAGGCCCAAGCTGTGGCCCGACGATTGATGCAGCCGGATTTATATAGCGGTTGGGGGATTCGTACCCTTAGCAGTCAATCCCCCGCCTATGAGGCAGACGGCTATCATATCGGGTCAGTGTGGCCCCATGATACCGCTGCGATCGCCGTAGGCTTACGTCATATTGGCGAAACGGAATCGGCCCTAATTCTGGCTGAGAATCTCTTTGAAATGGCCCAGCAACAAGACCAACACCGACCCTCAGAACTGTTTTGTGGCCACCCTCGCCAGGACAATCATCCGGTGATTCCCTATCCCGTGGCCTGTTCTCCCCAAGCCTGGGCCAGTGGCTGTCTGATGCAATTAGTCCAGATGGCGTTAAACCTCCATCCTGAGGCGGCTAAACAGCGATTAGTTTTGAAGGATCCCCGTCTACTCTCTCAATGTCAACGGCTGGAACTACGAGGGTTGCGGGTGGGAACGGCCCGCCTCGATTTGCGGGTCAAGATGGGGGATTCTGGCCCCGAGGTGCAGGTGTTGAATGGCCAGGGGGATCTCGATGTGGCGATCGCCCCGTAAAAAAGCGGTTAACATGAAGAAATGTAACAGATTAGCCTAGTGTGATGATCTCTTCTCGTTCTGCACCTGATGGGCCAGCATCGGCCACACCCGTATCGCCGCCAATATCCCCGCCCATGTCCCCCCAGACTTGGCTCTGGCGGGGGTTTCGCATCTGCTATAGTCGGCAAGGAGACGCGGGGCCGGCGATCGTCCTGGTTCATGGATTTGGCGCCTCGATGGGCCATTGGCGCAAGAATATCCCCGACTGGGCGCAAGTGGGCCGCGTCTACGCCTTGGATTTACTGGGATTTGGTCAATCCCATAAACCCACCCCCGGCTTAGTGATTGACTATACCTTTGAAACCTGGGGCGATTTAGTGGCCGATTTCTGTCGAGAGGTGGTGGGGGAAGCCGCGTTTCTAGTGGGGAACTCCATCGGCTGTGTGGTGGTGATGCAAACGGCGGTCTCTCACCCTGACTGGGTGCGGGGAGTTGTCCAATTGAACTGTTCCCTACGGCTTCTGCACGATAAACGCCGGGCCAGTCAACCTTGGTTCAAACGGATGACCGCGCCAATCTTGCAGAATCTCCTGGGAATCAAGCCTGTGGGGACATTTTTCTTTCAGCAGTTAGCCACCGCCAAGACGGTCCGCAAGGTTCTCCTGCAAGCCTATCGACGGCAAGAGGCGGTCACCGATGAGTTAGTGGAGTTATTGTTAAAACCGGGACGCGATCGCCGCGCCAGTGATGTCTTTATCGCCTTTACGCGCTACTCTCAAGGGCCATTACCCGAAGAACTCCTAGAACAGTTACCTTGTCCCACGTTGATTCTCTGGGGGGAAGACGATCCCTGGGAACCGGTAGAATTGGGCCGCCAATTGGCTGAGTACCCGGCCGTCGATGACTTTATTTCCCTCCCCGGTGTCGGTCATTGTCCCCAAGATGAAGCCCCCGACTTGGTCAATCCTCGGGTCCGAGATTGGCTGTTGCAGCAGGTGAAAAACGCCGAAAACCTCTAAAACTAGGGGACAACTGCCCTGAAACAACAAACGCGCGGGCTGCCGGTCTCTGAACCGGTTTCGACGGCTGATTTTAGGCAATTCAACCCTGGATTTGCCAAAATGTTACCCCTGGGGCTTGTCAAACTTGGAGCAGTTATGATATTGGTATAGTATCGGAGTTCTACTGGCAGTCGATCTCGAAGCAATCTGTTAAGCACTGCCCAACTCGTACTAAACCGTTAATTAAAGAGAATTTGAAAAATTCAAGAGGTCTTATGAACCATCAGGTGATTCACCCTATGGTAAAAGTCCAGCGTCAAGTTCGATCGCTGGTTGATTCTCAAATCGTCAAACCGGGCGATCGCATCTGGAAAATCGCCTTTCTCTTCGGCGATGACTGGACTAGAATTAAACAAGAATTACTTGAATTCGAGTTTTCCATGCAAGATCCCCTCAGTGAACTTCTCGCCGTCGAAGTTTGGGAAGAAGAGGACGAATAGAGCCGTCGAAGTTTCGGGAAAACTGCCATAATTGTCAGGTAATTGTGAGGTGAATGTCGGAGTCTCCTCGGGAACGACTCCAAGATCTCACCCTATCCCGCCGCCACTCAGGAGGCTATTCATGGCTTCGTCGCGTCTAAACAACCGTTATCAGATTCTCGATACCCTCGGACAGGGAGGTTTCGGTTGCACCTATCTAGCCGAAGATACCCATCTTCCCTCCCGTCGTCGCTGCGTCATCAAACAACTGAAACTGACGACCCAAACCGAAGCCAAGCAATCGGTCATCCAACAGCGATTTGAACGAGAGGCGGCGGTTTTAGAAACCCTCGGCCAGCAACATCCCCAAATCCCGGAACTTCACGCCTATTTTTGCGAAAATGGGCAATTTTATTTAGTCCAAGAGTGGATTGAGGGGGAAACCCTGACTCAACAGGTTCGACGTCAGGGTCCTTGGACGGGAACCGCCGTCGTCCATGTGTTGCACGCCATTCTTCCTGTCCTAGATCATGTCCATCGCCATCAGATGATCCATCGGGACATCAAACCCGATAATATCATTTTGCGGGTTCCTGATGGTTTGCCGGTTCTGATCGACTTCGGTGCTGTTAAAGAAGCCGTCCAGGATAGCGATTTACCGGCCATGTCCTCAGTCGTCATTGGCACCCCCGGGTTTATGGCCAGCGAACAAGCCGCCGGACGACCCACCTACAGCAGCGACCTCTATAGCCTCGCCCTGACGGGCCTGTTCTTGCTATCGGGGAAAAATCCCAGTGAGATTCCCAGCGACCCCGTCACCGGAGACCTGCAATGGCGTAAAGTGCTGCCGTCAGGGGATACCCAACTTCCCCAAGCCTTGATTCAGGTGTTCGATCGCGCCCTAGCCTACCATCCGCGCGATCGCTTTACCAGTGCCGCCGAAATGCTCACCGCTCTCTCGGCCAACGGCGTTCCCTCCGAGGTCAACTCCCAATTACAAACCATCGCGATCGCCCCGGCGGCCCCCAGTCAAGTGGTCACCCAAATGACCCCCAAGCGATCGGCCCAGTCCGCCAAAGCCTCCCCGAATCCCACCCCGTCAGACCCAAAACGAGTAGCCGCATCCGCTCACTCTCAGTCATCTCAAGAGAAACTGACCCCACCGGCTCCCCCCCGTCTCATTATGGGGGGCCTACTCGCCCTCGGACTCCTCTTGGGAAGTATCAGCCTCGGTTGGGAATTGCACCAAGCTCGCAGCGATAATAGCGAGACCCCTGGCGAGACCACCGGCGAGACCACCGGCGAGACACCGGTGCAACCCAACAACCGACCGACTCCAGAGGCGACTCCAGCCGCTGAAAACACCCCAGTTCCTCCCGCCTCAGTTCCCTCCGAGCCAATCCCCGAGGAATCTCAGGATAATCTTCTCCCTCAAGAGGATGAACAATGGCTCGAACAGAAAACCATTGACACCCCTGAACCCACTCAAGAGTCTATCGAAGACGGTGATCTCGATGTTGCTCCTGAACCGACTCCTGAACCGACTCCTGAACCGACTCCCGAACCGACTCCTGAACCCACTCCCGAACCGGAGAGGACTCAACCCGTCTTGGAGGACATCATACCTCCATTGGAATCCGAAGATCCCGAAAAGCACTTCTTACCCGAAGACAACGGGAACATCCTCGGTGATCAAAAACTCGACATCTTCGACCCCAGTCGTAATCCTGATGGCCAATAGCCCCCAGTCATCCTCGTGAAACCTGTCTTCCAGAGTCTTGTTATCCTCGCTGGAGTCGTCTTCAGCCTCGATTTGCTGGCGCAACTTCAGGGAGAAGTCCTCTGGTTTACATCGGTCGGCTATTTTTCTGTTCTCCTGACACGTTTGCAAACCCAAGGGGTCATTTGGCTGATCGTAGCGGGAGTGAGCCTATTGGTGTGCTGGGGAAATCTTTCCCTGGCTGAACGACTCAAACATCCAGCCAAACCCCGAGATTACCTATCTCTACAACCGACCTTAGACCAAAAGATTAGCCCGCAAACCTTCCGAGACGATAAACCAAACTTGTCCCGAAAAGGACAACAAACTCCGGCAATTAGTTTAGGAATAGTGCTACTGATTGGCGTCAGTTTAGGGGCATTCCTCGGGCTTCTCATCCTTTACTATAGCCGCCTCATTCAAGAGCGCTGGCAGCCGGATTGGACGGTTCCCAGCATTAGCCCCCAGTCCATTGAACGACTCAATCCGTTCCAACTCTTACTTGGGTTACAACCCATGACAGACTATCCCTTTGCTTGGGGAGTCTTAATTCTGGTGCCACTTCTAGTCTTGTGGTTTCCCCGTGCCGTATTACGCAGTTTAGCGATGGGTCTAAGTGTGACCTTTGCTCTGATTTTGCCGGCACATTGGTCGCAAATCCTAAAAGCATTTTATCCCGTTGATTTTGAAATAACGGATCCACTTTTTGATTTAGATATTAGCTTTTATATCTATCAATTTCCCATCTGGGAATTGATAGAATTTTGGATGTTTGGGCTGGCAAGTTTTTGCTTTGTGGCAGTCACCTTAATCTATCTTCTCTGTGAAAATACTCTCAGTAATGGGGAGTTTCCGGGGTTTTCCCATGCCCAACAACGGCATTTACAAGGCATGGGCAGTGCTTTGATGGGGGTGTTGGCCTTGAGTAATGGCCTGCAACGCTATGGGTTACTGTATTCCGAAGATGGGGTGGCCTATGGGGCGAGTTATGCCGATGTCACCACGAAATTACCAGCCTATACGGCCCTCTCTTGGTTGGCGATCGCCATCTCCGTCCTCCTCCTCTGGGAAGCTCTCTCCGGCAGCTATCCCATCCTCAGCCGCCGTCGCACTCCCCGTCCCTTCCACCACAAACGACATCATGCCCCAAAAATTCTCATTCCACCACTGTACCTGATTCTCAGTGGCTATGCGATCGCCGCCCTCGTCAGTACCCGCGCCCTTCCCGAACTGGTACAACGAACCCTGGTTCAACCCAATGAACCCGCCCGAGAAGCCCCCTATCTTGACCACAATATCGCCTTTACCCGGCGCAGCTTCGACCTCGATACCATCGAAGTGAAAAGCTTTAACCCCACCGCCACTCTCGACGAAGCGGCGATCGCCGCCAATGATTTAACCATCCGTAATATACGTCTGTGGGACACGCGCCCCCTCCTCGAAACCAATCGTCAACTGCAACAAATCCGCCTCTACTATCGCTTCCTCAATGCCGATATTGACCGTTACAGCATTCCTCGGGAAATCAATGCTGACGGTGTCGCCGAGGAAGAAACCCGCCAAGTGATCCTAGCCGCCCGAGAATTAGACTTTGACTCGGTTCCCGATCGCGCCCAAACTTGGATCAACAAACATCTGGTGTATACCCACGGCTACGGCTTCACGATGAGTCCCGTCAACACCGCCACCCCCAATGGATTACCGGAATACTTTGTGCGGGGAATTGCGCGGGGAGACGATGAAGACGCGATCGAAACCCCCATCGAAGCAACGGATGAACGCATCCGCCAAAGTATCCCCATTGGAACGCCTCGTATTTACTATGGCGAGTTGACCAACAACTATGTCATGACCAATACCGGCGTTCAAGAGTTTGACTATCCCCAGGGCGAGGAGAATGTCTATAACATCTACGATGGCGAAGGTGGGGTAACCATTGGCAGGGGTTGGCGACGTTGGCTGTACGCCATCTATTTACGAGATTGGCGGATGTTGCTCACCGATGACTTTCGTCCAGAAACCAAGTTACTCTTTCGCCGCAATATCGATCGCCGAGTTCGTTCGATCGCCCCCTTCCTCCGCTACGACAACGACCCCTATCTCGTCATCGCCGATACCAACCCCGACTCATCTCAGACCGCCGCTGACGTGGAGGGGAATACCTTGTACTGGATTCTCGACGCTTACACCACCAGCGATCGCTATCCCTACGCCGATCCCGGAGAACATCCCTTCAACTACATCCGTAACTCCGTTAAAGTCGTCATTGATGCCTATAGCGGTTCGGTACAGTTTTACATTGCCGATGCGCGAGATCCCATCATCCAAAGTTATCAGCAAATCTTCCCAGACCTGTTCCAACCCCTCAGCGCCATGCCCGACTCCCTACGGCGGCATATTCGCTATCCCATTGACCTGTTTGAGGTGCAATCGGAACGGCTGTTGACCTATAACATGACCGATACCCTGGTCTTTTACAATCGAGAGGATCAATGGGAAGTCCCCACCGAAACCTACCGCGACCAACAACAAACCATTGAACCCTATTATCTGATCATGAAGTTACCGGAGGAAACGAGCGAGGAGTTTATTCTCCTGCACCCCTTTACTCCCCGTGGACGGGCGAATCTCATCGCCTGGTTGGCGGGGCGATCGGATGGGGAGAATTATGGCCGATTGTTGTTATATCAATTCCCAAAACAGGAGTTAATTTATGGTCCGGGGCAAATTGAAGCCCGAATTAACCAAGATCCCCTGATTTCGCAACAACTCTCCTTGTGGAATCGCCAGGGATCGCGAGTGATTCAAGGAAACCTCTTGGTGATTCCCATTGATGAATCTCTCCTTTATGTTGAACCGGTTTATCTTGAAGCCGAACAAAACGCCTTACCGACTCTAGTTCGGGTGATTGTGGCGGATGACGACCAAATTGTCATGGCCCCCAATCTCGATCGCGCCCTCGATGCTATCTTTGAACCCGAACGTCTCCCCGATCGCAGTATTATCCGTTCCATTGAAGGACTCTTCCCAGGCTTTGCCGACGATCAAGGAGACCTAGCCCCACTCCCTTAACCAAGATTCACGTTTGTTGCTGATTTCCATCCTCACCCATGAAAGCTATCCTCATCGACCGCTATGGAAACCCTGATGTCTTGGAGTATCGCGATCGCGACCTCCCCGTTGCCAAGGGCGATCACGTCCTGGTGAAGATCATGGCCAGCAGCGTTAACCCCGTTGATTGGAAAGTCCGACGAGGAGATTTTGGCCTCGTCTCAGGCTTTAACTTCCCCAAAGCCTTAGGAAGTGATGTGGCCGGAATTGTCGAAGCCGTCGGCGATGACGTGGAAACCCTCCAACCCGGTGACGAGGTCTTTGGCTTTATCTCTCCCCTCGAAGGAGGAGCCTATGCCGAGTATCTCATCATCCCCGCCGAAAATCTCGCTGCCAAACCCACTCGCCTCAGCTTTGCAGAAGCCGCCGCCGTTCCCCTAGCGGGACTCACCGCCATGCAGTCTCTGCTAGATTTAGGTGAATTACGCCCCGGGTTATCTGTTCTTATTAACGGGGCATCAGGAGGAGTCGGCAGCTTAGCGGTGCAAATTGCCAAAGCCTTTGAAGCCAACGTAACTGGGGTCTGTAGTGCCAGCAATCAAGACCTGGTGAGTCAGTTAGGGGCCGATCAGGTCATCGATTACGAAAGTAATACGGGAGTCTGAAAGCCCCGTCAATTTGTTGCGGGGATGAAAGACGACACGAGCGGCTTTAGCCAGCAATTCTCATTTTGGAAATTTTACCCTAGCTTATTGAGAATCGTCTTAATAGCGATTCTTGAAAGTCCCATTCTTTCG
>NZ_JAWOCL010000044.1:0-24845 GCF_046483825.1 Sodalinema sp. | reverse complement strand
GCCTTTTTGAAAGACTTCAACCTGCTGGCGATCGCTCGAAACGAGGACGTATTCTTCGAGACTGGGAATAGTGCGGTAGTCGGCGAATTTTTCGGTGCGATCGAAACGAGCCGTCGAGGGAGAGAGAACTTCGATAATGAGGCGGGGATATTCAATGTATTGGCTTTGGGGCTGACGATCGCGATCATCGCAGGTGACGACAACATCGGGATAGTAGAAAGCGTTGCTAGCTTCAACGCGGGTTTTCATCCCTTCGGCGAAAATGCGACAGCCAGAACTCCGTAGGTGAGTTTTGAGCGCAAAGAATAAGTTGCCAACAATCGTGTGATGTGCCTGTGTCCCGCCTGTCATCGCGAAGACTTCACCATCGCGGTATTCGTGGCGGATGGGGCTGATTTCCTCAGCGGCGAGGTAGTCTTCCGGGGTGATGTAGAGGGGATCGTTGGCGAGCATGGTGGGAGTGGTGAGGGGACTAATCGTAGTTTAGCAACACGAATGCCATAACCCCATTCCCATCACAGCCAGCAAAAAACGGAACCTTCGACCAAGAGTCAAGACTCCTGATGCGAAGGTTCCGTTTCTCGTGACTCGATTACGAGCGTTTTTGACGTTGGCGGCGTTGAGCCGAGACAATCGTACCGCGCGTGACCGGGAATCCAGCCACCGGAATCACTTGATGCTGACGTTCCGCCTCAAGTTCTTTGAGTTCCTCATACTCAAGCCAGTGGATACAGTTCACTGGACAGGTATCAATGGCCTCTTGGATCACCTCTTCTGGCTCGCCATCTTGGTTGATGACCCGCGCTCGTCCGTAATCGGGTTCAATGTAAAACGTATTATGGGCGACATGGGCGCAATGTTTACAGCCAATACAGGTGACCTCATCGACATACACGCCCTTTTCACGCAACGCCCCCCCTAATTCCGGCTCGAACCCAGACCGTTCGGGATGCTCCCGTAGAGAGCCGCCGAGTTCGGGTTCCCAGCCTGAACGGTCGTCAGAGACCTGTTGTTGTGGATTTGGGGCATCGGTCATGGTTAACTCCAGCGTTGCAACACCAAACGGATGGAACCGTCTGTTTGGGTTTGTTGTTCTGAGACTTGGAATCCTTGTTTAGCGGTTTCCTGCATCACCGTCGAGAAGGCATATTGTTGGGTGATTTTGCTTAAAAAGCGTTCAACGGGAATCGGCTGATTCCAGAATTGTAGGTCAGCCACCAGGTCGTACGCCTGTCCGTTCCAGCTAAATCCGATATCGTAGCCATTGTCCTGTTCGACAACGATCGCCGCCGAATGAACCTGGCCGCGATAGCCGCGAACATCCTTGGGACCCGCTTTCCAGTCGAGTTTCAGTTCCGTCAGAGCCTGTTGTAAGGCATCGAGGTCACGGATTTGGGTTTTGATATGGCTAAAGTGAGACATAGCTTGGCGAGGGATTTGCTAAATGTTAGGGACAACAGATGAGACAAATGAACGGGCAAACAGTTACCATTGGCTGTAGGATTGAGCCTGAGCCGCTGTTTTTGCCGAGTTTTCTTGGGTTTGTTGGTAGAACTCAGAGGTTTTCTCTTGGTTGAGAACAATTCCGAGTTTTTCCTCGATCGCAGCCGTGACCTCAGCACAGGAGGCTCCGGAAATACCGGTCACCTGTTCGACCACTCTGCCATCGGGGTAAATCGTGAATTCGAGTGTTTCCATAAGCTCCGGGGAACCACGAGGGGGACGATAGATGCCTTGAGGTCGATAGCCAGAACCTCTCCCAGCAGCGATGTAACACTAGCGGGAGCCTCTGAACTCAGTCGCTCTCGAATAAAATCTTAATAAATTGCTTTGTTACGATCCAAGGCTTTGCGTAACTTAACAATTGTTGAGCTACGCACGTCTACTCTTACTAAGTTTGTCCCAAATTCCCATTTCCGTCAAGGCGATCGCCCAGATAATTGCTAATCTTTCTCAGCTATCCCCCGGTGACGTCCCAGACTCCGGGGCGATCGCCTTGACGACAACATCAATCTGAGGCCGATAGATGAGGCGGTTGCTCGTATCAAAAGTAATAGACTCAACAGCAGCCGGAAGCCTGAGATCCTCAATTCCTTGCCAGAAGGTGAGTGCTTCCTGGGGCGATCGCGGTAAATGACTGAGGATGACACCATTCTCCGAAGTCGTGGGCAGAATGCGATAGCTAGCATCAGTCCCATCCTCATAGGTCACTTGCATGACCACAGGAGCCGCTCTCAACAGGGTTTTGGTAATTTTGCCCAGAAACGACTCCTTAATGGCGATCGAGGCCCGCAGTAAAGTCCCCTCAGTGGCCTCTAAGGTCATCGTGTCATCCCAAGAGAGCGATCGCCGCTCCACCTCCCCAACCTCAAGCCACAACAACGGCGACTCCCGAGGGTCTAACAGCATTAGATTAGGCAGAGATTCCGTTGGCACAAACTCAGGAAACTCCGATGAAAGCTGATAATGGGACAGCACATGAAAGAAGGTGTCCGGTTCCGAGAAAAAGGGATGTCGGCCATCTAAATCAACAAAGTTATACAGAATCGCCTCAGGGGGCTGTTCTGCCAATCCCTCAGCCGTCCAAGTGTCCAGAAATTCCGTGTAGGCGGTGTAGGACTGTAGGGTTCGCCGAGGTTGCCAGTTGAGGTCATTGGCCGGCATTAAGGCAATGTCCCAGGGAATAACATCAACGGTTTTCTCATCTATATTGGTCCTAACGTCATCCCCTAGGGTGAAGGGCAAGAGGGTTTGCTGGTTAGCCGCCTGGACCTCTGCAAATACCTGGGAGAAATCGAAATGAACCACACGATTCAATACGAGTTTGGGTTGGGGAATTAGTGAAAGATTCCAACCAATCTTGGCATGGCCAAACAGTCCAGGAAATTGCCAATAGACGCCAGTCACCACGACCATCAGCAGCATAATAACACCACTCAATCGGCGTGTTGGGTGACGGGGGCGGGGTTGCACCGCTAAACTCAGCAAAAAGGGAGTGACAAAAAAGAACATAAAGACATGGGCATCTTGGCGCACAAATCCATGTTTGAGAACAACCCAGAGGGTGAAAGTTAAGGCTAAAAAGAGGCCGAGGGATTGACGAGTCGCACAGCGATAAAAGAGAGTCAGGAGGATTACCACCAGGGCGATCGCCAGTCCCAATTCCACAGACGGCCCAATCACACTCATGGCACTAGAGTAGCCCGACGATACCTGCAACGATCCTAAGACAAACCTGAGTAGGGAGGGACGCTCTGTCATCAGTACCCTGACCAATAACGTCAAGCCAAAGACCGCTAGACTACTCATCCAGCCTAGACTGGGACGAAAGGCTGACCAACGGCGATTCCCTTTGAGATAGCGTTGCGTCGTCCATCCCCAAAGCACCGCGATCGCCGCCGAGGGAAGCAGCCGCACCAGTCCCAGGCCCACATCCCCATGGAGTCCCACAAACGCTACCGCCATCGCACTGGCTGTCGCCGTCAGCAAGACCACGATCGCCTCCTGAAGTCCCTGGCGACGGGGCTGAGAGCGATATCGCTGATACAGATGACCCAGCCAATACATCAGCAACGCCCCAAAGGTCATGACCCCCGCCGTAAACTTAACCAAAGCGGAAAACCCGGCCCAGCCTCCGAGTAAGACGGCGATCGCCAGGCCCTTGCGATCGCGCAAACTCGGAGACCAGGACAGGACGAGGAGATAGCCTAAAACCAATAAATAGTCTAAAGCAATCAAACTATGGTAAGCACAGAGAATACTAAAGACCCAAAAGACTCGCCCACGGACTGACTGAATTTTCCAGAATTGAATCGCGGCTAACCCCAAAAAGAGGCTATGAATAATCGCCTTGAACCAGGCGACCTGCTGATAGTTTTCGGGTAACAACGACCCCGAGGCTAGATAGCCGAAAGGTCCATAAGTATAAATGACATCCTGCCCAAAACTAAACTCTTTTTGAGGCAGATAACTCAGGGCATACGTCCAAGAATCGACCCCTGGAAAAATAATAAAATGTAACGCAGGAAAACAAAGTAAAAACACATAAAACAATCCAGCTAAAAAAGCGATAGCTGCTATAAATTTTTGGGGCGTAATATGGTGGATTATAGTGTCTAATAAAACATTGCCTTTCATGTTTTCAAGCCTGAAGTCTATAAGATTAAAATTGAATAATTCAAACAATACTTAGCTGTCACGATTCACTTGAATAACGTTGTCCAAGGGAATAAACCTCATATTACCATCATAAATCCAAGCTCGAATTGTGGTGACACCTTCAGGAAATGCCGTTGCCGGGAGTTGGATTTGCCAACGCGCTTGATCATACTCAGGCACATCAAACACCTCAGCCAAATCTGGACTGGCTTGATTGATTAAAGTAGCCGCAAAAAAGCTAGGACGATCATCCTGAGACAATAAAGCAAGCTCAGGAGTCTCCTGACGACCTGGGAAAATTGACCATCCTGATAAAACAACCGTTGACTCAGTGGTTAGGGGAATGACCTCGTCTGGCGGAGGATTGTCAATGAGTCCATGGGACTCGGCCGGAAGTTTTTCAAACTCAGCATAATCCACAAAGTCAAAAAAGCCTAACTGATCGAGTTGCGTATACCAAACAGATTTTACTGGATTTACATCAGGGAAAATCTTATGAATACAACTCGCTGGAGAGGGTTCCATATACTCAATCAAGGCTAAACAATGTTTCCCCAAAATACGATCTTCATACCAAATTTCTCCAGCCTCTAACGCATCAAATGACCGAGAAATGGAAAAAACAGCAAACACAACCGCCATGGCTCCATAGAGAAGCCGCCAAGGCTGTCTTTGACAACAAATGCGGGCAATATGAAGTAAGCCAATTAGCATCAATAGGGTGACGGTTGTGTAGCGAGATGCCAACGCAGCTTCAATTCCTAACACAGTACGTCCGACCGTTGTCATAGCACTAAATCCTAACGGAAAGAGTAAAAACGGTAGCCAAGCCGCTAATTCAGTGCGTCGGTCGGACTGTTTCCAAAAGAGCCAAAGGCTCAAAGTACAGCCGATTAAAAGGACAATGCCAACCCAAATTGCCGGTTGGGGGGTATTAGAAAAAGAGCGGCCCAGAATTGCCAGAAAAAATGGGATGGCTTCTTGAGGATGTTTTAAGACATAGGTTCGATCAGGATTGTCGGCGGGTTCCTGATAGCCGCTGGCATATAAAAGAACAGAGCCAATCAAGAGAAACAACCAGAGAATTTGTTGGAGTCTTGGCCGGCTAGAGGCTTGGCTACGGACCCAAATCAAGGGAAATATGGCAATCCATCCTAATAAACCATGAGCTCCAGAAAAACTCATGAAGAGTGCTAAAATTGCACCTAAAATAAATCCTTTATCAAGCCAGCGATGTTTTGATGGGTACTGTAAGACGGCGATCGCAAACACGAAACAGGTCGTTTTCCAAAACCAAGCGAGTTGAAATCCCCATAACCAGTTTTCATATTGAATCAGAGAAAAGAGTAGAATAACACTAATAATCTCCGCAAAATGTTGCCAGTCATGGCGGCTATCATGGTGGATACCTTGCTGCCGTGAAATCCAGTACAAACCGACGGCGGACAAAATACTTAAACCAACACTAAAATACTGTTGTACTTTAACATTCCAATCTGTTGCAAATGCTAAGGCTGCAATAAAAACGCGAGGAATGAGCATTCGATGCTCATTATGAGGAACCCAAAAATCAGAAAAATTGACTGTTTCTAAGTGAATTTTGTGGAATAACCCCACCAAACCAAATGAGTCCATAAAAGGAACATTAACCCCGAAGCGATGGACAAACGCTAGGGTTGCTAAAACTGGCAAGATATAAAGGATAGTCAACCAACTTAAGACGTTAAATCGCTTCGGGGT
Organism: Sodalinema sp.; assembly: GCF_046483825.1. Classification (NCBI taxonomy): domain Bacteria; kingdom Bacillati; phylum Cyanobacteriota; class Cyanophyceae; order Oscillatoriales; family Oscillatoriaceae; genus Sodalinema; species Sodalinema sp. The sequence continues at coordinate 18,947 of NZ_JAWOCL010000044.1, read as the reverse complement.
CATCATATCAAGAACTCATTAAACGCAGAACGTAGCTTACTTAATCAAACACGCTAATAGCGTGGTTTCGAGGCAACGACTAAAAATTGTTTACCCAAGAATTGCCAAACAAAAGGAAGTGATAAATAGACAGAAACCGTCCAGAGGGGAAGTTGCCGTCCATTTGCCATACTGTAGGGAAGAAATCGGGGAATACAGGTTTTAATCTTAAATCCCTTAAGTTCCAAAATCTCTGATATTGAGGCATCGGTTAAAGGTAAATGATGATCAAAGAAATCCCAGTAGGCTCCCCCCGTATATTTCAAGTTCGGTCCCAAGCAGATAATTTGTCCCCCTGGCTTGACACAACGATAGGCTTCAGACAGGGTTTGACTCAAACTCTCTTTAGACAACAGATGTTCCAAGAAATTACTCGTAAACACCAAATCTAAGGAGTCATCGGCGAGGGGCCAGACTTGAGAACAGTCTTGGTGTAAAAACTGAATTGCCGGCTTAAGATACTCTGCGGTGTCAGGGTTGAGATCCATGGCATACTTGCGGTTGGCCTCAATCTCATTGATAAATTCACCCCAGCCACAACCGAGATCTAGAATATCCTGATTCGTGCTAATTTTAGCTTGAAAGTAGGATTTGACCAAGACACGCCAGACATGACGACGATAGGGAGCAATGTTGATGAATCGGTGTTGATATTCCTGTTGGAGTTCTTCGGCTAACATGAGTGGGTCTCTATCCTAAGGTTCATGGAGGCTTTTAACGAGTATAGTCCCATGAACTTAGAGAAAAATGCCCTTCACTTGCGACTCCTCCCGCACAATCCAATCATACATATCTTGCAGAGTGCGCCGAATGTCTCGTTTAGGACTCCAGTTGAGTTCGGACATCACTTTGCGCGAGTCGGTGATAAAAATGGGGATATCTCCGGGACGGGTTTCGGGAACTGGGGTGATGGCGATCGCCGTCCCCGTAATCTCCTGACAAATCTGCGTCGTCTCCAACAGCGACACCTGATTCTCCACACCGCCACCGACGTTAAACGTTTCCCCCTGAAGCCGATCGAGATTCTGAAGCTGTAAATCCAGTAAATCCAGCAAATCCTCCACATGGAGGAAATCCCGAACCTGTTTCCCGCTTCCCCCGTAGCCGATATATTTTAGGGGTTTCTGGAAATAATGGCGGGCCACCCACAAGGCGAACACCCCCTGATCCACTTTCCCCATTTGCCACGGTCCCGTCAACACCCCGCAGCGATTGACGAGGGTTCGCAGATTATAAGCATCTGCATATTCAGCAATGAGTAGTTCCGAGGCCAGTTTCGTGGTTCCATAGAGCGATCGCGCGCGATCGAGAGGAAAATCCTCCGCAATCCCATAGCGAGACACACCCGCAAACGGCTGATCCTCCTGTAACGCAAAGCGAGTCTCCGTTTCCTCATAGTTGAGTTGACTCAGATAGGAAATGGGATAGACGCGACTGGTGGAGAGAAAGACAAAATCCGCCTGAGTCTGGCGGGCCAACTCCAGACAATTGACGGTTCCCACTAAATTCGTTTGCAAGAGATATCCCGGTGAACCGTATCCCGCTAACACCGAGGGTTCAGCGGAACATTCTAGGATTAAGTCCGGGGTGAGTCGCTGCGGATCGAGATCTTCGGGGTTGCGGATATCACCATGAACAAACTCAATCCCCGCCGCCTTGAGACGGGGAAGATTGAGTTCAGATCCTCGCCGCTTCAGGTTATCTAAGGCGGTAATCTGCCAATCGGGATAGCGTTGTGCTAACCCTAAGGCCAGGGAACTCCCGACAAATCCGGCACCTCCGGTAATTAAAACACGCTCAGTCATGACATTGGGAATAAATAGGAAAGACGGGGAATTAATACCGGTTTAGCGGCGTTGTTTCGAGGAAGACACGGCTTCAGCGGGAGTCACACGCGGCGATCGCAGCGGCGAGGGACGACGATAATCCCCCCGAGACAGCCAGCGTTCGAGGAGAACGTAGAGGACAATAAACAGATAACGACTTCCCATTTCCTTAATTTTTAGCTTCGAGACGCCAGCCTTACGATTTTGCCAACGAATGGGAGTCATCGCATAACTGTATCCTCGCACAATCGATTTGAGGGGAAGTTCAACGGTGAGGTTGAAATGGTGGGAGAGAAGCGGCCGGATTCCCTCAATAACGTCTCGGCGATAGGCTTTGAAGGCGTTGGTGGTGTCGTTGTAGCGTAGGCCAAACAGAACCTGAATAAACAGGTTCGCCAGACGGTTCACCAGGAGTTTGTGACGGGGATAGTCGATGACTTCACCGCCGCGAATAAAGCGGGACCCAAAGACGCAATCATAGCCTTCTTGCAGCAGCTGATAGTAGCACAGGATATCTTCGGGAGCGTCAGATGCGTCGGCCATGACAATCGCCACTGCATCCCCCTTAAACTCATCTAAGCCACAACGCAGTGCAAAGCCAAAACCATTGGGATAGTGGTTGTTGACATAGCGAACTCGGGGATTGGCTTGGCTGAGATCGGCTAACACCGCTTCGGTGCGATCGCGGCTATTGTCGTTGACCACTAAAATCTCGTAGGGAACCCGGTTTTTATCCAGAAGGTTGGCGATGGCGGTTACCGTATCGGCGATCGATCCTTCCTCGTTATAGGCCGGAATCACAATCGAAAACAGAGAGACCGGAGAATAGTCCCCCGACTCACTCTCCTCCCGCGTCTTTTTTACTTCGGGAAAGGCCGCTTCTAACCCTTCAGGGGGGTAAACTTGTCCATCGTCACGATCGCGATCGCGGAACACCAGGCGATCGCTGACAATGTAGTTAATAATCGCACTCACCAACACCCCAACGAGGGTATTGACGCCATAACTCACCCCCAACCAATCGAGAAACGGGAAAATCGCAAACACCCGCAACACCACCGACCCCCCAGCCGAGAGATGATACAGCGGTAATTGTCGCAACAGAACCTCTCGCCATCGCCAGGTTCCGCCACGCCAAACCCAAATCCGGTAAATCACGAAGCTAAACAGCAACGACAACTCAATGGAGATGACGTTGGCCGCGTTCCGCAGGACCGTCGTCTCCCAGCCAGCTACCTCGATGAACAAAAACATCAACAGCAGGTTAAAGGCTGCTGCGACACCGCCGCCAAAGAGAAAGCGAATCGCGCGTTTTTGCCAGAGTTTTTGAAAAAACCTCATCTCATCCCTAATTTATGTGATTACTGTGGTGACAACTCAATCCCAAGGCGATCACGACCAGCGATCGACATTTTGGCTATAAATCTCTTTCAGGATATCCGGGACGCGGTAGGTTAACTCCCACTCAGGATAATGGGACTTAAAGCGACTCAGATTGCCAATCCACCAGATATGATCGCCACTACGATTACTCTCGCGATACTCCCAGTTCAGGGTCTTTTCAGCAATCTCTTCACATTGTGCGATCGCCTCTAGCATCGAGCAGTTACTCTCCCGTCCACCGCCAATGTTATAGGTTTCAGCGACTCTCGGCCGTTGATAGAAGTGATAAAACGCATTCACCAGATCATAGCTATGGATGTTATCACGCACCTGTTTTCCCTTATAGCCATAGATCTTGTAGGGGGTTCCGGTCATCGTGCATTTCATCAAATAGGAGAGAAATCCATGCAGTTCTGTTCCTGAATGACTCGGTCCCGTGAGACATCCACCTCGGAAACAGGCGGTTTTCATGCCAAAGTAGCGGCCATATTCCTGGACCAACACATCCGCCGCCACCTTGGACGCGCCAAATAGGGAATGCTTACAATGATCAATACTCATCGTTTCGTCAATCCCCTGGTAAAAGGGATGACTCTCCTCAATCTCCCAACGGCGATCGCGTTCCACCAGGGGAAGTTGGTTGGGAGTGTCTCCATAGACTTTATTCGTTGAACAGAAGATAAACACCGCCTCGGGACAATGTTGGCGAGTCTGTTCTAACAGATTTAGGGTTCCGTTCGCGTTGACAGTAAAATCCGTAAAGGGATCTCGCGCGGCCCAGTCATGGGAGGGTTGGGCCGCCGTATGGATAATGAGGCGAATCTCCTGGTTATAGGTGGCGAATAGGTCGCTGATGGCTTGGCGATCGCGAATATCGCTATTGTGATGGAGATACCGGTCGCCATAGATCTCTTGCAGGCGATCGCGATTCCACAACGTCGAAGCACCTTCACCAAAAAACGACTCCCGCATATTGTTGTCAATGCCAACCACGGTAAAGCCTTTCTCACAAAAAAAACGAACCGACTCCGAGCCAATTAAGCCAGCCGAGCCTGTCACTAAGACAATAGACATAGGAATCTTCTCACACACACCACACAGGAACCAGGCGAATCCGGTCTATCTCAACTCAGGACATAGACAACAGATCACCCCAAATTGGGGGGATTCTAACATAGATCGTTTGCCAAAACTTGTCCGATGTCCCCCAGCCGAGTCCATCGCACCGTATCGAAACCGACCATCGAGGGAGATAATGGAGAATTAGTCTGTTTTTAACCTTAGATTTGTTATGACTGTGAACCCAACCCCACAACCACACACCTCCCCACTCTCCGTCGGAGTTTTGGGGTTCGGTGGACTCGGACAAGCCGCCTGTCGTCTTCTGTCGCCGAAACAACAGATGCGTTGGGTAGCCGTCGCCGATGGCCAAGGCTACGCCTACAACCAAGAGGGACTCGATGCTGACGCTCTCATTAGCGTAACCCGCGATCGCGGCTCCGTCGGCTATTTAGAGAACCAAGGCATTCTCAGCCAGCAGAGTATTCAGGACCTAATCGCCGCTGCACCTGACGTTGACGGCTATTTCCTGGCCCTTCCCAATCTCCCCAACACCTTTATGGCCTCAGTGGCCCGTCAATTTATCGCCTCTGGCTGGAAAGGGGTATTAGTGGACGCCTTAAAACGCACCAGTGCCGTCGAACAACTCCTCGACTTACAAAATGACCTGCAAGCGGCCGGGATTACCTACATGACTGGCTGTGGTGCCACCCCCGGCTTACTCACCGCCGCCGCCACCCTCGCCGCACAAAGTTACGCCGAAATCCATCACGTCGCCATCACCTTCGGCGTCGGCATTGCCAACTGGGAAGCCTACCGTTCCACCATTCGCGAAGATATTGCCCATATGCCCGGCTATGATGTAGAAACAGCTCGGGCCATGAGTGATGACGAGGTGACAGCACTGTTGGACAAAACCAACGGCATCCTCAAGTTAGAGAATATGGAACACGCCGATGACATTATGTTAGAGTTGGCGGGAATTATCGATCGCGATCGCGTGACCGTCGGCGGCATCGTGGACACCCGCAACGCCAAAAAACCCCTCAGCACTAACGTCCAAGTCACCGGCCGCACCTTCGACGGCAAAATCTCCACCCACACCTTCACCCTCGGCGACGACACCAGCATGGCCGCCAACGTCTGCGGTCCCGCCTTCGGCTACCTCAAAGCCGGTGCAACCCTCCACCGTCGCGGCATCCACGGACTCTTTACCGCCGCCGAAGTCATGCCGCAGTTCGTCCGCTAGAGACAAATTTGGCAAATTTTGAAGTTTTGTGACGAAAAGTCGGTAATCTTTGTTACAATCACCTTGGCTCACTGAGATTCTTTCAGATCCCGCCGGGACAATGAGAGGTTTTCTCATGGTTTATGAGCTAACGTGATTGGTTTTGGTTGGTTTTCACGAGGTCGGCATCATGCCGGCTTTTTTATATCCAGAATGTTGATTTTTAAGTCAATAACTCTCCGTCTCCTTCCCTTGGAACCAACGGTGAAGCGTTATGACTGTGAACCACCTTGGTGACTTGTTAACCTGTAAAATGTAAAATAAAATCTACCTCAGCTTTCTCTTCTCTTATGTAATTTTATTGACTCGGCTTAAGGGATAGACCCGATTGCATTCAAAACCTACAACGTTCAGCATCATTACATCCTTTACTCTGTATTTTACTTTGATGACCGGTAACCCTAAACCAGCTAGATGGCAGCAAATCCGCCTTATTAATCTGGCACTCTTCACCGTTTTATATCTTCTGAGACGGCCAGCCGATGCTCTTTATCCTTCCGTTTGGAATGAAGATGGAGTGTTTAATATCCCCCAAGCCATTGAACATGGCTGGTCAAGTTTACTAATACCCGTCAGCGGCTATCTCATTATTCCTTCTAAAATTATTACCCTCCTCAGCTTATCAGTCTCAGGCTTATTTTATCCTGAAATCGCCTATTTACTCACGATAATCATTACCATCTTAGTGATGGTAATTCTGACATCGAGTCTGATTGAACTACCCAACAAAGAGTATTTGCCGATTATCATCGCCTTACTCCCTTATGACCCTGAGGTTTTTTCAACACCCCTCTACATATTTTGGTGGACATCGTTGTTGCTTCTGGTTCCTTTACTTTCCTCATCAAAAGCCAAAAGCAAAACATCAAAATTTATGATTATAGGCTCGACGACTTTAGGCTGTCTTGGCTCACCAATATCTATCTTACTCATCCCCGCCATGATCATCAAAGCCTATATTACACGAGCCAAGTTAAACTACGTAATTTTAGGTCTATGGTCTGCACTGTCTGCGGTTCAGATGTATTTTTCCCTCAGTCAGGTCGGCGAAAAAATGGATTTTTCTAAGTTTTACATAGCCTTACCTCAATTTGTTGGGACTTATATTACCTACAATAGCTTCTTCTCAAAACCAAACTTTGTATCTTATACATTGAGTCTGGCTTTCCTAATAATTGGTTGCTTTGCCCTCTATAGTCTGTTAATTTTAAGAAAACAGGAATTTTTTAACACCTCCGTTGCTTTCTTGGCGGTTTTAAGTACAATCCTAGCCTCATGGTTAAGGACAAATCTGGAAATTCATCCATTCTTAGCCGGTCCCCGATATTTCTTTTTTCCTTATATTTTCCTGTCTATTTTCCTGATCACAATTTATGCTATTCCTTCACAAAGTATATCTCGCCTAAAACCCCGACTTCTCAAGGGGATGTGCCTTTTGATACTAATTATTTCTTGCACTACAACTTGGATTCAAAATCCCTCAGGTTTCTATAGAACTCATCATCCATTGAATTGGAGAGATGAACTATACAAGTGCCTTTCATCTACTGATAACTATAAATTGAAAGTTCACTTTGATGGAGATAGTTCAGGAACATGGAGACCCGAGTATTCCCGTGAAGAGTGTTTGAAGATTACTCAAAGCGGTATTTTGGCGAACTGGTATGGCTTGGATGACAACTGGCTTCGCAAGTTCAAAGAATCCCCCGACATCGAACTCTAAATGGCTCTAAATCACACCCAAGACCGTTTCATCGGAAAGACTCTACCATGTCCCCTCTTCTCCCTCACCGGAAAAGCCATTCATCGACCTCAGCCAGAACACCCAGACTAGACCCCCCTTGAATCCGTCTGGGAAAATATCGCTGTAGCAGTTGACAATTTTTAAATTAGACACTAGAATGGAGATATAGACAAATAAATACGTTTTAAGCAAAAGAAAAATTTTTTTGACGGCTTAGGGCATTGGGGTCTCGGCGCATTTTTGAGCGGCGTAAGGTCAAACATCTAACCTGCAAACTTTTAACAAATACACTCTAAAACTGTAAAGTAATAAAAAATTAGTTTGCCCCTTACCCCTTGCCTCTTGCCTCTTGCCTCTTGCCCCTTGCCCCTTACCCCTTACCCCTTGCCTATTTCCCAAACACCAACGACCGATTATTCGCCGGCATCTCCAGCATCTCCTGAAATCGCAACCCTCGTTCCTCAGCCGCCGCAATCACCGCCTCTTGATCTCGGATACCCCAACTCGGATCGCGATCGCGCAACATCAAATCAAACCCCTCATTACTCGGCGACGTATGCCGTCCCCCCTCCTTATAGGGGCCATAAAGATAGAGAACTCCCCCCACCGGGAGTAACCGCTGCGCCCCCGCCACCAGCCCCAAACAAGCCTCCCAAGGGGAAATATGAATCATATTGATACAGACCAGCGCCCCAATTGGCTGTTCCTGTAACTGAGGCGGCGGCGTCCGTTCCACCGTCCATTGCGGTTCACGCACATCCAGACACAACGGTTCCAACAAGCGATCGCTCCCCGTATACCGTCGCCAAGACTCAATACTCTCGATCGCCAAGGGATTCGGATCCGAAGGTAACCAAAACCGAGGCGACAACCGGGGAGCCAAAAACGCCCCATGTTCCCCCGTCCCACTGGCCACCTCCAACACCGTACCCTTAGGGGGCAAAACCCGGCTTAGCACCTGCAAAATTGGCTCTCGATTCCGTTGAGTTGCCGTCGCAAACTGGCGGCGATCATTGTGATCCTCAATCATATAGCAGTTAATCGTTAATAATTGACCGTCTTCCCCGAGTCCGAACAGGGCGTCCACAAGCGAACGCCCGTTGTTCCCCCAATTGTCCCAGGATACTCCGAATTGGGAGAAAATCCCCCAGCGGATGCCGATCGCCGGCGAGTCCCCCGTTGTTGGTCCAACTTCGACCAAGATTGACCAGAGCTTGCCTCCCCCCCTAACCATCAAGCTGTAACGTATTCGACAGCAAAGAGAGCACCGGATCAAGTTGCGCCGCGTTCTCCTCAGTCGCTGACACCACCAACATCAACACCTCTGAAGCAACCTGTCGTAAAAACACACGTCCCGAAAGCTCGATCGCTCCGAGAGTTCCCGTCCAATCCACAATCACGACCCCAGTATCAATCACCCTGACCCGACCTAAACGGAAGCCTTCCCCCCGTTCAAGTCGATCAATCGCAATCTGAACCAACTCCTCATCCCCGAGAGGCCGAGGATTAGCCCGTTGTTGAACCTGTACCGTATAGGCTAACTCCCCAGTCGGCGACTCGATCACCACAACCCCAGCATTGATCGAGGTTCGATAACCCTCTAAGACCCCCACCTGAAACTGGCCCGGTTCCTCATAGAGATTTTCACTGAGACTTAAACTCGTCGTCTCCACATCAGCCAGAATCGGTAAGGCCTCCAAGCGAAACTCAGCCGGCTCAGTCGATAAACTCCCATCATCCGTCTCCGCCCGAGGAGACGTCTCAGGGACAGCCGGCGGTTCAGGTAACGGATTCTCTAAACCCTCATCAGCCTGAGTCACCTCCTGAGTGACCCCAGCTTGAGCCATCGCCAAAAAACCCGCTCTCGTCCCCAGGTTCCCAAGCGGCCAATGTCCCATTAGACCAATCAACAGAGCAACGGATAATCCCAAACCGAGAAACCAAGAATAGCCTTTCATGGACATCTTGCAGTGAACAGTAAACAACAAAGACGCGAATCAGAGAAATGAAATCAAGCACTTAAGGAGTCGGGATACCCAGAATTGAATCCGTATTTCCCGTAAAGAAGAGGCCAGCAATGCAGCCAGTCATTAACGTCGCCAAGGTTGCCGCCCATAACGCCTTGAACCCCAAAGCAGAAATATCCGACCGTCGCGAGGGAACCAAAGCCGACAATCCACCCACAAAAATGCCGTAGGAGGCAAAGTGCGTAAAGCCACAAAGAACGTAACTGACAATCAGCAAAGCCCGAGGTGTGAGAACTCCAGATCTCGCTAATTGAGCCAGGGAAATGTAAGGGGGGATATTGGTTTCAAACAGTCGTCGTCCGATAATCACCGAAGATTCCCAAAGAACTTGCCAATTCTCCTCAAAGGCATCCGTAAAGGGAATCGGCAGAGAAATTCCCGTTAGGAATGTTAGCGGTAGGAAGATAGCACCTAACAGGTTTTGGAGAGTAATTACCCCAAAAATATCGCCAAAAACCCCCGGAAGTTGGGTCAGAAAGCTAAAAAACTCGTTCACTAGGGCAACGAGTCCAAGAATGGCAATAATTACGGCCGCAATTCCCACCGCCATCCTGACCCCGTCCAACGCACCGATAATCAGACTATCGACGGGATTGGGTTTTTCTTGATCGGGATCCTCTTCGGCTTCGGGGATATGACCAAAGGTTTCAGGAGTGGTCGTTTCGGGAACCAGCAGTTTCGAGAGGACGAAACAGGCGGGAATCGTCATGATTGACGCAGACACCAAATGCCCCGTAATCGTCGGAAAGGTTGGACGCAGTAGTCCAGCATAGAGGGCCAAGACCGACGAGGCAATTGAGCCAAAGCAACTGGCTAAAATGGCACAGAGTTCACTGCGGCTCATCTTCGGCAAAAACGGTTTGATGGCGATCGCCGACTCAACCCCCACAAAGATATTGGCCGCCCCCGCCAGAGATTCGGCACCACTGATTTTGAGCGTCTTCCGGAAGACTTTGGCAAACACCTTAATAATCGGCTGGATGATATTAAGACGATAGAGTAGACTGACCAGCCCCGAGAAGAAAATGACCTGAGGCAGAGAGCGGAAGGCTAGAATAAACCCTGGATTGAGATTATCCGGACCGAGGCGATCGCCCGGAACGTTAACATACGGATCCCCTAAAGTCCGCACCAACCAGCGTCCAGCTACACCTGGCCCCGGACGACGAGCTGGATCGGGGACAAAGGGGGAACTCTCCCCACCAAAGAGAAATCTGGCCCCCGCTTCGGACGCATCCAGTAACACATTCAACAAGTCGTTAATCCAAACCACGACATCGCTACCGATGCCAAAGACGATGCCACCCACGACCAGTTGTAAGCCGATGCCCCAAGCAATTGTGTTCCAAGACACAATTCGTCGATCTTCCGAACCCAGCCAGGCCACAAAACACAAACCGGCTAGTCCGATCGCAGACAATAGATTTAACATGCTCGTTCACTCCTTTGGCATCACAAGGCTATCCGCTATCCTGCGACGGCTCCCTCCGTTGAGTTTCTTGGCTCGAAATAGCCCAGGACTTCACCAAGACATTACCTTAAAATCGACGCGATCGCATCTCAACCTCATGATAAATTGAGGGAATCGATGAAACCTCGTTGATTCTGGCCCCTATCAGCCCCCAGTCCGCCGCCTCGGCCGTCTCGTAATGCTGGCGATCGCCCCAGGATTCCCTTTAAACTGAATATTCGATTATTACTGAGGTGTAGAATGGACGTTGATGAACTCTTACAACGCTATAACCGAGGCGATCGCCGCTTCGATCAGATTGAACTGCGAGAATGTGAACTCCTGAGCGCTCAACTCAATGAGGCTAGCTTTGATGGCGCTGATTTCCGCCAAGCTCGCTTGGGCCGCAGTTATTTCCAACGCTGTCAGTTTCGCAAAGCGAATCTCAGCGAGGCGATTCTCTGGGGTACGGATTTTACCGATACGGACTTATCGGGCGCGATCTTCCGCGATGCGGATTTGAGCGCCGCGCGTCTGGCTCAAGCCAATCTCGAAGAGAGCAATTTTCTCAAAGCCATGCTCTGTGGGGCGAATTTAAGTCGCGCCAACTTGCAGCGATCGCTGCTCATTTCGGCGGATTTACGCTCAACCTCAGATCAGCGCACCAATCTTGAGGACGCCATTCTGCGTCAGGCGGATTTGAGCTATGCTCAACTGTGCCAAGCTCAACTTCATCATGCCGATCTCCAAGGTGCAATTCTCACTCGCGCCAATTTGGCCACGGAACCGGGAATTGTACCCACTGATTTGAGAGGCGCTGACCTCCAAGGTGCGGATCTCAGTTATGCCGATCTCAGCTATGCAATTCTCCAAAATGCCAATTTAGAGGGGGCGGATCTCACCGGAACTATCCTGGATCATACTGATTTACAAGGCGCAAAACTTCCTGAAGGAGTTACTTTTCCCACTTCTGATCGTTGAGATTTAACTCGATTTGGACAGTTAAACTCTGACAACAGACAGCTATCAAAAGCCATCATAACAAGACATACAGGATTTACAAAAGTCCTATCTGTTCTGACTAAACAGCAGTAAACCTTTCTGGGTATGTTGCTGTTAACTTCAATAAAAAAAGGGGTGTGTTCCCGAGTTAAGGAACGCACCCCTTTTTTACGAGTGATAAATAGCAACAAGTGATGAATAATCGTAACTAATCATCACGTGTTTCCGAAATCTAGAGGTTGGTCAAGAAACCAACCACACCATGACCCGTCGCAAGTTCTAAAACAACGGCACTAATGAAGCCAATCATCGCTAAACGACCGTTGAGTTGTTCGGCATACTTATTGAAGCCAAACTGTTGCTTCTCATCCACATAAATTTTAGGCTCAACGGCAAAGTTATTGATCAAGCCGCCTTCTTCGTTTGTATATCCGCGAGAAGTCATATGATTTAAATCCTAATTGCATTACGTCTATTACGCTCATTGTAACGCAATGTAAAGAAATATTGCAAGTAATTTACAAAAAAACTTAGATCTCCCCAGAGATCTCCCCAGAGATTCCCCCAGAGAGTCTCTCAGATGATCGGTTGAATCCGCTCCAAAGCATCAAGCTGTAACCCCCGTGCAATGCGGAATAGCTCCTGTCCCACATGCAAATGATGATCATCATAATTGAGGCTGAAATACTCCAACTCTTCAATCCCATCAGCCAACTGATTGAGACAGTGATACAGATCAGCCGCGACTCCAGCCAAGACCGAGGGATTCCGTCGAGACTCAAACACCGACTCGGCCCGTTGTAGGAACACCCGACAGGAGCGGATATACTCAACAAAATTCTCCATCAGCTCATCATCAAAGGGATCAGCCGACAACTCATCAAGTTGCTCATCGAGAGCATCGAGAATGCGATCGACATCAAGATTGAGGGGATGATAGACCTGAGTCACCCAACCCTGAATCCGCTCATCAGCCGTCGCCACCGCCTGACGACCCGGCGAGGTGCGAGTCGAACCCGTCTGATGACGGCGGCCCGGCGGAGATCCATCCCTAACCGTCTGCGCACCAACCGATCCCCATTGACGGCGATCATAAGACTGACGCGCCTTACGATCGCCGAGAACTTCATAGGCCACATTAATGCGAACCATCTCCTCACGAGCCTGAGCATCGGGATTGCGATCCGGGTGAAATTCCTTAACCAGACGTCGATAGGCCTGTTTCACCTCGGCTTGTGTCGCCGCGGCATCAACACGAAGAGTTTGGTAGTAATTAGGCTCGCGCATGAGAAGACCGAGGACACCGTTTAAGTCAACACCGCTTCCATCGTTAACTGAGGATCTTGGAACAAGGGGGTACTGAGGTAGCGTTCCCCAAAACTCGGTTGAATGACCACGATGAGTTTACCGTTATTTTCCGGGCGTTGCCCAACCCGAATCGCCGCCGCCAAAGCCGCACCCGAGGAAATCCCCGAGAGTAAGCCTTCCTCAGCCGCTAAACGACGACCATAAGCGATCGCCTCATCATCCGTTACCGTCACCACCTCGTCAATCAGCGAAGTATCCAATACATCAGGCACAAATCCGGCCCCAATTCCCTGAATTTTGTGAGAGCCAGGATTTCCTCCCGAGAGGATGGGACTATTGCAGGGTTCAACGGCGATCGCCTGAAACTGAGGTTTACGGTGTTTTAAGTTCTGAGCAATCCCCGTAATCGTTCCCCCAGTTCCCACACCCGAAATCAAAATATCCACATGGCCATCGGTATCTTGCCAAATTTCCTCAGCCGTCGTTTTGCGGTGAATTTCGGGATTAGCCGGGTTCTGGAACTGCTGCAACATATAAGCATTCTCCGTCGTCTCCACCAGTTCCGAGGCTCGCGAGATCGCACCGCGCATCCCTTGCGCACCGGGAGTCAGCTCTAACTGCGCCCCAAAGGCCCGCAACATAGCCCGACGTTCTAAACTCATCGTATCGGGCATGGTTAAAATCAGTTGATAGCCTCGGGCCGCCGCGACCATCGCTAAGGCAATTCCAGTATTCCCAGAAGTGGGTTCAACCAGAATCGTCTCACCTGGGCGAATTTGCCCCTCTCGCTCAGCCGCATTGATCATATTGACCCCAATACGGTCTTTGACAGAAGCCGCCGGGTTCATCCCTTCGAGTTTCATGACAATTTGGGCAACACAGCCCTCAGCCTCAGGGATACGATTGAGTTGAACCAGGGGAGTGTGACCCACCAGTTCCGTGATATTGTTGGCAATTTTCATGGGGAATGATCCTCTAGCAGTTAACGTGGATTACGGGTTAGGACAGGTTGACGCCACAAAACCCCGACAGTTGACGGCCTAAGCCGCGTCCCCGTCGAAATTTAAATGTAGTACATGATATTGAGTTGCGATCGCGCATCACGCTGTTCTCGCAAGTCTTGAAGCGTATATTTTTTTAACACGCCCTCGGCCGCCTCTTGGGCTTCGGACCAAATGTCTTTAATCACCCCACTCTCGACGGTGGGGGGCGTGTCTTGAGCTGTGGTACCTTGTTCCGTGATGCCCTCGATACATTCGAGGGCATCGAGCAACGTGATATTCCACGGCTCTCGGGCCAGATGATAGCCCCCTTTCGCCCCCCGCTGCGATCGCACCAGTCCCCCTCGCCGCAACGTCGCCAGCAGTTGTTCGAGATAGCGATCGGGAATCCCCTGTTGGGCGGCAATTTGCCGAATTTGTAGGGGTTCTCCTTTACTATGATGCACAGCCAATTCAATTAAGGCCAGTAGGGCGTATTCGCTTTTACAAGAAAGTTCCACAGTCGAAGCGTTAAACCTCAAGAACAGCGTGTTGAGGGGTCGTGTTCCTCAAACGAGTCTATTATACTCCGGTTCTCCACTGGAGTTTGCGGAATAGCAGCCCTCAGCGGGGAGTTCACGGGGAAGCCTCTCGGGATACGAGGGAGACCTGAAAACGGTTTTGGCCGTGACCCCTCAACCTCCCCAGAGTGAGTGAATGGGAGCCAAACTGCGATGATCCAATTGATAATTGACGCTACTGGCCGCAGCGAGGCCCGATCGCAGAGCCGTTTCCACCTGACGAGAACCACACCAATCACCACAACAGACAAGGGGAAACGGAGTCTTGAGAACAACACTATCCTGTGGCCAAACTTGAGCCGGAATCGCATAGCGCCAACGGTGCAAATGCAGATGCTCAGGGGTTTGCAACCAATCCCCCAGACGGGCGGCCCCTTGGCTGAGTAAATGCTCAATCACTGGGGTTAAATCTCTATCATCCAGGTGCGATCGCGCCAACTCGGCACGACTATTGATGACCACCACCGGGCGATCGCTCCCTAGTGAAGATGACTCCCGTTTGCTACTATCAAGTCCCAACCAAGACAGGTCAGGATCATCGGGAAACTCAACCGATTTCCAGGGAATCCGATCAGGAACCCTATCCCCAGAGTATTGGGCCAGCAGCGTTAAACAAGGATCATACGTCACCGATTGTAGCGGATTGATGACATCAGCATCCATCCCCGGCACAGTAGCTAAAACCATCAGCGCTTGTGGAGCCGGAATCGCCAGAATCACCGCCCTCGCCGTCACCTCCAGCGGTGCATCCGAACCCGCCACCACCGCCTCTAAATCCAAGCGCCAGTCGTGGGATTGGGGCGTGATGGCCGCAACCCGGCGACTAAACCAAACGGGTACATCTCGCCCTAACTCCTTCGCAATCTGACTCATCCCCTCAGGCGCAACATAATGAGTTTGCGGAGGATTTTGCTGCAATCCCTCAGCCGTATAGCGGTGACTGGTTGTAATCCAGGGCCTTAGCACCTGACGCTCACGCAGCGATCGCACCAACCCCGATAACAAGCGTCCCTCATCCGTCAAATAGCGCAGGCCGCGATCGCAACGAACACCATTCAGACGATAGGAAGCCAAGCGTCCCCCCAATCCCCGAGACTTCTCCAGCAGCAACAGCGAATACCCCGCCGCCTGCAAGGGTAACGCCGCCGTCAACCCCGCCAATCCAGCACCGACAATCGCAATATCCGTCTTCATGGTGATCGCTAATCCAACCCCTTAAACTTGCTTCATCGACAACCCAATCCGTTTCAACCGCTCATCAACGGTTAGCACCTTCACCTTGATCACATCCCCCACTTTAACCACCTCATTGGGATCACGAACAAAGCGATTCGCCAACTGAGAAATATGCACCAAGCCATCCTGATGCACCCCCACATCCACAAACGCGCCAAAATTGGCGACATTGGTGACGACTCCTTCTAAAATCATCCCCTCTTGTAAATCCGCTAAAGTCTCCACCCCTTCCTTGAAACTCGCATAGGTAAACTCGTCCCGAGGATCTCGTCCCGGTTTCTCCAATTCCCCTAAAATGTCTCGTAGGGTAGGTTCCCCAACCTCGTCACTGACATAAGCCTTTAAGTCCCGCGATCGCATCCCCTGTGCGATCGCCTCCGGGTTCGCCAGAGACTGGCCCAAATCCTGAGCGATCGCCTCAACGACTCCATAGCGTTCAGGATGCACCGCCGTATTATCGAGTGGGTTCTCCCCATCCCGCACCCGCAAAAATCCCGCCGACAACTCAAAGGCTTTCGGCCCCAATTTAGGAACCTTCAACAACTGGCGACGGTTGCGAAACGCTCCCTGTTGATCGCGATAAGCGACGATATTATTGGCCACCGTCTTCGATAACCCTGACACCGAGGTTAACAACGCCGCCGAAGCCGTATTGAGATCCACGCCGACATAGTTAACGCAACTTTCCACAGTTTCCGCCAATTTCTTCTTGAGCAAGGTTTGATTCACATCATGCTGATATTGGCCCACACCAATAGATTTCGGGTCAATTTTCACCAACTCCGCCAGAGGGTCCTGTAACCGTCGTGCAATACTAATCGCGCCGCGAATGGTAACATCCAACTCCGGGAACTCGGCGATCGCCACCTCACTAGCCGAATACACCGACGCACCCGACTCATTCACCAACAAGGCGATCGGCGACATCTCCATCCCTTGCAAAACGTCCCGCACAAACCGCTCCGTCTCACGGCTGGCGGTTCCATTGCCGATCGCAATCAACTCAATCTGATAGGTATCTACCAAATTTCGTAGCGTTTGCGCTGCCTCCTGGCGGCGTTTACCCGACTGATGGGGAAAAATCGTTTCATACGTCAAAAACTTGCCCAAGTCGCTAATAACCGCCACCTTGCAGCCAGTACGGAAGCCAGGATCGAGGCCCAGGGTAGCCTTGCGCCCCGCCGGAGCCGCCAACAGCAAGGCCCGTAAATTGGCCTCAAACGTCTCAATCGAGGCTTCATCCGCCCAATCTCGTTTTTCCCCAATCACCCGATTGGTCATCGAGGGTTGCAACAGACGTTTATAAGCATCGTGAATCAGAGTTTGATAAAACTGACGAAGTGGGCGATCGCCCGTGCGGATGAGACGGGCCTCTAATTGCTCAATAAAGCGATCGTCATCATGGGTGAGTTTAAGATCTAAAATCCCCTCTCGTTCCCCACGCAACAGAGCCAAGAGATTATGGGGGGCAATTTTACGACTCGAAATCTGATACTTGCGATAGGTTTCGTACTTGGTGCTGCCTTCAGGATAGTCTTTCTTAATCCGCGACTCGAAACTCCCCTGTTCCAAGAGAGTTTGACGTAACTGAGCGCGAATTTCCGCATCCTCAGCGATCGCCTCGGCCAGAATATCCGCCGCACCTTGTAGGGCCGCCTCCGCCGTGTCTACCTCCTGCTCGGGGTTGACAAAGTTCGCCGCTTCTGCATCTAAATCAAACCGAGCAGCTTGAGGACGATTATGGGCGGCGATCGCCTCAGCCAAAGGTTCTAAGCCACGTTCACGGGCGATCGTGGCCCGAGTGCGACGTTTGGGGCGATAGGGGAGATAGAGATCTTCGAGATCCGTTTTTTGGTCACAGGCGAGGATTTTTTGGCGTAACTCATCCGTGAGTTTTCCCTGGCCGGCGATGGCCTCTAAAATCGTGGTCTTGCGCTCCTCCAACTCACTCAAATAGCCGTAGCGATCGAACAACTCCCGCAACACCACCTCCGTCATTTCCCCGGTGCGTTCCTTGCGGTAGCGGGCAATAAAGGGAATCGTAGCCCCATCGAGCCAAAGTTCGAGAGCATTGGAGACATGACGAGGCGTTAACGAGAACTCCCGCGCCAGAGTTTGAGCCAGTTGTAGATTCAGCGTTGCCATATCGAGTTATTGATACACCGAGCCATCAGGAAGAATGGCATCCGTTAGTTTAGTCCCTGTCAGTTTCACCAACAAGCGATTACCGCTTCCCACTTTAGCCCCCCGCAAATCCGCATGACTGAGATCCGCGCCACTTAAATCGGCACCAATCAAGTTTGTATCCCGTAGAATCGCATATTTGAGATCCGCTTCAAGTAAATTGGCCCGAAACAGATTCGCCCCCGACAAATCCGCCCCCGTCAAATTGACTCGGTGCATAAACGCATCACTGAGATTAGCATCTACCAAAATCGCTCCCTCCATATTGCGCCCCGACAGGTCTTTTTCACGGAAATTTGCCCCTCGTAAATCCGCGTGACTGAGATCCCGCGAGGGACGACGAGGAGGGCGACTTGAGGTGCGACTTGAGGCCTGACTGGAGGGACGCTGAGGTTTCGGGGGGGCCGGGGAATGCGATCGCCGAGCCGCTTGGGGCCGAGATATCCGACCCTCTCGATGGGCGGCCCGCAAGCGATCGCGGGCTTCGTTGATCGATTTGAGCTTTTCCTGCGCTTTCTCCTGTAGGCGGCGATTATCACCGGGAATGCGATCGGGATGCCAAATAAACACCAGATCCTTATAGGCCTGATTAACCTCTTCGATTGACGCACCCGGTTCCAGTCCGAGTAAGTGATAGTAGCGATCCAAATTTTTCGTCACCGCATTTTTTGAGCAAGGGGACATGAAGCAGGGATAAAATCATTCTAGCGGAGGGTTTAATCCCAATTGGTCGGGTTGACCGGACTCCCCGGCCGGCTTCCCCCCCCTCTCAACGCCTCGATCTGATCCTCTCGTGTCTCCAAACCAACCCGGATTTTGCTTTAAATTCGTTTAGTCTAT
>NZ_JAWOCL010000034.1:0-7713 GCF_046483825.1 Sodalinema sp. | reverse complement strand
GCGATGATCGCGATCGTCAGCCCCAAAGCCAATACATTGAATATCCCCGCCTCATTATCGAAGTTCTCTCTCCCTCGACGGCTCGTTTCGATCGCACCGAAAAATTCGCCGACTACCGCACTATTCCCAGTCTCGAAGAATACGTCCTCGTTTCGAGCGATCGCCAGCAGGTTGAAGTCTTTCAAAAAGGCGATCGGGGTAACTGGGCGATCGTACCCACCACCGATCCCATCCAACTTGCGAGTGTGAACGGTGCGATCGCCCTGGCCGACATCTATGAAGACACCGACATTCCGGCTACATTAGACGGTGAATCGGGAGTTGGTGGAGGTTGTTAAGGTGTAAGAGGATGTCTGAAAAGTCGCGCCTTAGGCTAAACGTCTCAACAAAAGACCAATCGAGGCCAGATAAATCCAGGCCTGAGCGCTCTCGGGGGAATATTCATAATCTCGATTTAAGCGGCGACACTAAGTCAACCAACCAAAAGTCCGCTGCCACCGGGTTGACAGTTGCCCAACGGCGAAATCTCGCTCAACTTGGCGCGATCGCCCCAGAACGGTAAGACATGGCATTTTAACAACGTCAGAGTTGAGCAAACAAAGCTGTAGGCGATCGCGCAGTTCCCCACGCACCCGAACATCCGTCTTAACTTTTGAGGGGTTCACCGGAGCTATAAGTCCCGCGATGTACCTGCAAGGTCAGCGTCGGGAGACATGGACTCCCCGCGTCGATTGAGGGGTTCGATGCCCCGAAAATCGACACACTATCTATCGCTTCTAACAAAAGGTGTAAATCTGTTAGAATGTAGCCATGTTGAACTTGACCTACAGCTATCGAATTTATCCAGGACTTGACCAAGAAGCACAAATGCTTGACTGATTGGAGCAATGTCGTCGCGTGTATAACTACGCCTTGGCAGAGCGTAAAGACTGGATGAACTCGCGTAAATGTCCGGTCAATGCTTGCAGTATTAGGCAGGAATACATCATCCCTGCTGACGTGCCCTATCCCGACTACTACAAACAACAGAATGCGCTGACTGAAGCGAAAAAGAGGATTCCAGAACTCAAAGCGGTTCATTCTCAAGTCTTGCAAGATGCCCTGAAACGACTGGATAAGTCGTTCAAGTTCTACACCGAAAGAGGATTCGGATTTCCTCGCTTCAAAAAGTTTGGTCAGTATCGTTCGTTTGTCTTCCCGCAGTTCAAATCGAATCCAGTCAACGGATTTGAAATCAAACTGCCGAAAGTTGGAGCGATGCCTATCAACCTGCATCGACCCATTCCAGATGGGTTTGAGGTCAAGCAAGTTCGGATCGTCTTCAAGCCGTCTGGATGGTACGCGCAGTTGATTCTGCAAGCGGATATTTCCGTTCCCGATGTCATGCCTCATGGTGAACCCATTGGCATAGATTTGGGCTTGGAAAAGTTCCTAGCTGTATCGACGGGTGAATTGGTAGAACGTCCTCGCTTTTTCGTGAATTTGCAAAGCAAGCTTCGATGGCTGCAACGCCAATTGAGAAATAAGAAAAAGGGTTCTGCTAACTACCGGAAGATTCAAGCCAAGATTCGCCAACTGCATGAACACATTTACAACGTTCGGCGTGAGTTCCACTTTCTGACGGCTCACAAGCTTTGCGATAACGCCGGGATGATTTTCGCTGAGGATTTGAACCTCAAAGCAACCCGTCGCGGGATGCTGGCAAAACATTGTTTGGATGCCGCCTGGGGTAGCTTCCTAGAAATCCTCAAGTGGGTGTGCTGGAAGCGGGGTGTCTACTTCGCGCAGGTTGACCCCAATCGAACAAGTCAAACTTGCCCTCAGTGCGGAGCGCAGACCGGGAAAAAGGAACTCAGCGAACGAGTGCATCATTGCCATGAATGTGGATATACGACTGACCGAGATGTTGCCGCCGCTCAAGTGGTAGTGCAACGTGGTCTTGCCTTTGTAGCCGATGGACAGTCGGTGAGACTGCCTGCGGAGGAAGGTTGCCTGGGAACCCCGTTCGCGAAGCGTTCGCGTTAGCGATTAGAAGCAGGAAGCCCCAACCGCGAGGAAGGGAAGCCCGCGCTATACCCGTAAGGGTTAGCGTCGGGAGGATGTCACGACCGTTGACTGGGGACTGGGGAGGCCGAGACGGCGATCGCCGCACTTTGACTTTGAGCCTCTGCAATGCGTTTCGGACGCAGATAGAGATTTTCCACCAGGGCCGAGGCCCCAGCAAACCAGGGGGGAACAATCAAGGCGCCAATAATACCCAGAACTTGCGCCCCACCGAGGACCGAGAGAAGCTGAAACAGGGGGTGAACCCCCACTGAACTCCCCACCAGTAGGGGATCGAGAACATAGGTTTCGAGGTTTTGGATAATCACAAACAGCAGTAATACCCACAACACGATCCATCCGCCTTGGGCGATGGCCACAATTAAGGCCGGAATCGCCCCCAAAATCGGACCAACAAAGGGAATCAAATTGGTCACGCCGGCGATCGCCCCCAACCCCAAGGCAAAATCTCTCAGACCCAAAATTGTCAACACCGTTGAGGTGGCGACGGCCAAAATAATCGAGACCAACACTCGGCCGCGAATATAGCCCCCCATCCGTTGCCCAACCACCTTCGATTGGTCTGCCAGTCGGTCTTCCCAGGGTTGTGGGAACAGTTGCACAATGCTGTGAACGAGCTTGCGACTATCGGCCACCATATAACCGGAAATAAACAGAGAGAGAATCAAACTAAACGCCGCTCCGAGAATCCCCCGCGTAATGCTGTAGGAGCGTAACACCAGTTGCTGAGATGAACCAATCAGCCAGCGGGTAATCGATTGGGTGTCAAACAGTTCCAACACCAACTCCGGGCGCGCATCCGTCAAGCGCATCACCGTCATTTCTAGGGCCGACAGGACATCCTCCGAGAGTTTCGGTAATTGCCGAACTAAACGCTCAATCTGTTCAAACACCGGGGGGCCAATAATCAGAATCACACCGGTTAAGACAGAAATCAAGCTGACATAGGTGAAAATTGTGGCTAACCAGCGCGGTAGTCGTAGCACACGTTCACTCAGATCCACCACTGGGGCGATCGAGGCGGCTAACACCACTGAAATCATCAAAATCAACACCAAGCTTTGTAGTTGCCAGAGAATGAACAAGCTGACAACGACTGTGGCAATAACAATGATGTTAGGAAGGGATAGCGAAATCAATCGCTTGGTCATAACAGGGAATGGGGAACAGGGAACAGGGGGGAAGAAGGGAAGAAGGGAACAGGGAATAGGGAACAGGGAACAGGGGGGAAGAAAGCAATAGGCCTCAGGCGGGGGGATGTTTTAGGAGTTGGACAGCGCCCTGATTGTGATTGTACTCGGCAATGGAGAGAGCGGTATGGCCACCGTTGTTTTTGAGGCTGGGATCGGCTCCGGCGGCGAGCAGCGATCGCACCGCTGCCAGATGGCCAAAATGGGCCGCCCACATCAGGGGAGTCGAGCCGGTTTTATCGCGGGGATCACAGTCCGATGCCCCCTCCAAGAGCAACTCCAGGAGGTCGTTATTATTGTAACGGGCGGCTAAATGTAGAGGGGTTTGACCCTGACCCTCCCCAGTGAGGCGATCGCCCCCAGCATCGAGAAGCAGACGCACCATCGCTCGGTTTTGTTGCGCTGTGGCCACCAAGAGGGGCGAGTCGTCCGGGGGACCACTATTCACGTCCGCTCCCGCCGCTAGGAGTCGCTGCACGAGATCGAGTTTCTGTTGCAAGACGGCCACAAACAGGGGAGTATCCCCGAGGCGGTTGACGCGGTTGGCGATCGCCCCCCGTTGTAAGAGCAGATCCACCATCTCAATTTGTCCCTCCACCACCGCCCAATTGAGAGCCGTTTCCCCTTCAGCATCCTCGGCCTCACAATTAGCACCGGCATCTAAGAGGAGTTGGGCGATCGCACAATCATTGGTGGCCGCCGCCACCATCAGCGGCGTACTCCCATCGGGGTTGCTGGCATTCGGATTAGCTCTAGCTTGCAGCAACCGTTGCACAATTGAGCGGTGGCCGGCTTCGGTCGCCAGAGTCAAGGCGGTAACGCCATCGACTCCCGAAGCATCCACATCCGCTCCCGCCTCAAGCAGCCGTTGAACAATCGCCTCATGACCCCGTTCAGCGGCTTGAGCGAGTAGAGGTGTACCCTCGGGGCTGAGGGTATTGGCATCCGCCCCAACCTTGAGTAAGGTTTCGACGAGGGGCGGATAATTCTGCTGTACCGCCAAATGGAGGGGGGTATCCCCCTGCTGATCCCGACAATTGACGGCCGCTCCCGCTTCCAGGAGGAGATGGGTGATCACCGTATCGCCTTTGAGGACTGCGGCCATAAGAGCCGTGCTACCATCTTCGTTACAGAGATTCACATCCGCCTGAGCCTCAAGCAGAGCCATCACGGCTTCTCGTTGGTGATTGGCCGCGGCCAGCATCAAGGCTGAGACGCCAAAGGTTTGTCGTTGTTGATTGACATCAGCCCCCGCCTGGATCAGTACTTGTATGAGCCTCACCGCGCCCTGAGCGGCGGCGAACATCAGGGGGGTGGTTCCGTGGCGATCGCCAACATTGGGGTCAGCGTTCTGACTCAGACAGCGCTCGACGTTTTCGAGATCACCATGTTGCGCGGCATCAAGGAGGCGATGAGTGGGGGAAGAGTGGGTCAAGGTTCCTAAGCTCCGGTTGCAAACTCTCAGGACAGGGAATCAGGTCCAAGAACAGACCTGAATTGGGCTAGGACTACTGTACCGTTTCGCTATCCTTTAAATGTGGGAAACTCAGAATTATTAGCTTTTAAGGACAATATCTTGTCCCCTTAACATTTCTGGCCCCCCTAAGCTGGGTCTGTGTCTGGGGTTCTCCACGTTGCTATTATCGAGGAGACACCAATGACGACTCCGATTTTTCGCGATCGCACCGAAGCTGGACAGCAGTTAGCCGAACGCTTAACGGCCTATCGTCAACGCCGAGATGTTCTGATCTTGGGACTTCCTCGGGGCGGTGTGCCGGTGGCGGCGGTCATCGCCGAGGCCCTCGATGCCCCGCTAGATGTTTGCTTAGTGCGTAAGCTGGGGGTTCCGGGCAATCCTGAGTTAGCCATGGGGGCCATTGCTTCAGGGGATGAAATCAGCCACAACGGCCCCGTCTTAGAACGCTGTCAGATTGCTCCTGAGGCCTTCGCCGAGGTTGTGGCCCAAGAACGCCAGGAGTTGCAGCGTCGAGAACAACGCTATCGGGGTGATCGTCCAGCGCCGGTGATTCGCGATCGCACGGTCATTTTAGTCGATGACGGCGTGGCCACGGGGGCCACCATGTTGGCGGCGATCGCCAGTATACGCGCTCAAGCGCCCCGTCAGTTAATCGTCGCTGTCCCCCTAGCGGCCCCTTTAATTTGCGAGGATCTTCGTCGTCAGGTCGATGAGGTCATCTGTGGGGCCACCCCCCATCCCTTCCGCTATCTGGGACTCTGGTATGAGGACTTTTCCCCCACCAGCGACGACGATGTCTGTCAGTTATTATCAGCCTTCGAGTCCTGCGAGTCTTCCGAGTCCTCCGCTTCATCGGAGTCAGAGGACTTGGCCGGGGAGCCAAAATCCCAGCGTTGAATGACCCCCAACCGGGCTAAAAACACCTCCCACAGCGGCGAGGGACGACCTCGATGGATCACCTGTCGCTGGTGATGGTAGCGAGCCTGACGTTGGGCTAACTCTTGAAGATGGTGGGGCGGTTCTTCGGTTCCAAAGCGACGAAAGGCATCCGAGGGAAACTGAGGCGGGGGGTTATCCGGGAGACGGCGATCGCTCCAAGCCGAGGCGATCGTTCCGGCGGCAATGCCCCCCGTACTAGCGAGTAAGAGACTAATTAACGTATTATATCCCAAGAGCAAAAACATCACTAAAAAGGCAGATCCCCATTGAATCCCCATTGATATATCTCGTTGAGAAATATTCACGACTTCAGCAGTTTTCAAAAACAGTTTAATGGATAAAAAATAAATTAAAAACGAGGCAAAACCTTCAAGAAAACCCCTCAAAACTTAGACTCTCAAGCAATTTAAAACTCCTTTAAAAGAACATGGCAACATTTTTACGTAACCTCAGTTACCGTTATCAATGGCTTTATGACAGCATCTCTCGAACCGCCGCGCTCAGCGTCGGCGGAGAAGATCGCTTCCGCACCTTAGCCCTACAAAACCTCGACATCCAGCCCGACAGTACCATTTTAGATCTCTGTTGCGGCAGTGGACAAACAACCCAATATTTAGTAGAACGCTCCAACCAAGTCATTGGTTTAGATGCCTCACCTCTCTCCCTAGAACGGGCCAAACAGAACGTTCCCCAGGCGAAGTATGTCGAAGCCTTTGCCCAAGATCTCCCCTTTGAGGATAATCACTTTGACCTCGTTCATACCAGTGCCGCCTTGCATGAAATGGACCCAGAGACCCTCAATCGAATTGTGTGGCAGGTTTTCCGAGTCCTTAAACCTGGGGGTATCTTTGCGATCGCCGACTTTCATCGTCCAACCAATCCACTCTTTTGGCTAGGACTCGCGCCCTTTTTCTGGGTATTTGAAACCGAAACCGCCTGGACATTCATTGAAACCGATCTACCAGGATTACTCTCCGCTGTGGGCTTTCAGCGTTGCGATCGGCAACTCCATGCCGGAGGAAGCTTACAGATTATTCAGGGTTATAAATAGTCCACCGCGACCGGGGCGAAACCTTTTCGCCCCCAGTATGTTTTAGTTGCGGCTGCGGGGATAGGACTCACTGACAAAGCCCAACTCAAACAATTGGCGATAGGCATTTTGCCCCAAATCCCGAGTTGGATTTTGAGATTCAACAATTTGCACCAGTAACGGAATTGCCAACTCAGGATTATCCTGAGAGCGATGGAGGAGCGCCAACTGATAGGTGGCTTCATCCCGTCGTTGAGCGGCGCTGAGGGCTAAATTGCGTTGTTCCTCAAAAATCGGCCCATCCAGTCCCGAGAACGCCGAGGCCAGATCTTGATAGAGATTAGACACCTGATTGCCTAACTCTCGGGCCTCTTGCAATGTCGCGGCTGCGCCCTCATAGTCTTCATTGGAGACTGCTGCACTAGCATCATCCATTAACTGATCGATGCCCACAAAGGTCAACAGAGAATCCGAAGCCAAAACCGCTGGCGTCTCACCCTGTGCTTCTTGCTCATCGAGAACCTCCGTGGCGGCTTCGAGATCTTCGCGGGCCTCGGTTAGTTCATTGCGATCCTCGCCCTCAACCGGTTCCATCTCCTCAGGTTCGGGTTCAGCTTGCTCAGATTCGAGGGGAAAATCCGAGCTAACAAACCCGAGTTCATAAAGTTGACGATAGGCTTGATTCCCCAGAGGACGAGTGGGATTTTGGGAGCGTACCACCTGAACCAACAGGGGAACGGCCAGTTCCGGGTTGTTCTGAGCGCGATGGAGGCGAGCCAGTTGATAGGTGGCCGTATCCCGCAGTTGTGCCGCTTCAAGGGCTTGATCGCGTTGTCGTTGGAAAATCCGGTTGTCAATACCCGAAAAGTTCGTCGAAAGCTGCTGATAAAAGTTCGAGAGTTGATTACTAATTTCCCGTGCTTCTTGGAGCTTGCGAATTGCTAAGCTGTAGTCTTGATCTGAGACAGCGGTGGTAGCGTCTTCAATTAGCGATTCGATGCCCGGTAGGCTGA